>CAZKUO010000018.1:0-26932 GCA_964555975.1 uncultured Ruminococcus sp.
TTATCGACGGTGATGCCCGCCATACCCTTCATTCTGCCGAAGGGCTCTACCTCGCCGGTCCAGACGGTCTTGCCTCCGTCCGAATTCTTCTCCTCTACCGCTTCAAGGGGCATAAAGGTGGTGGGTCTGTGGTGCTGAGGCCAGTTAAACTCAATACCTCCCGAAATCCAAGGCCCGGCAAGACCCACAAGCGCGGGCTTTACCACCTCGTTATAATAGATAAAGTCGTAATTTCCAACCTTGTCAAGTCCGCGCATAATCTTGCCGCCGAGTGCGGGTACAACCTGCGTTTTCACATACTCGTTTTCAAGGGTGTAAACATCATATTCAACATCGGTTTTTTCATCGGAAATACCGTCGCAATATGGTATCGGATAAACCCTGCCCGACGCACCCTGATAGGGCTTGTTCTCAAAGAACATAGGTAGCTCGTGCGCCTTTTTCGGAACATAGGTGGGTATATTCTGCTTTAGCTTTTTTATGCTTACTTCTGACATCATTTTTCCTCCTACAGTTTTTGCAAATTAATTATAGCTTATACGAAGGAAAGTTAAAAGGCTGAAAAATGTGTATAAAAACCGCAGGATTTTCTCCTTGCAATTATTCCCCGATAATTGTACAATTTCCGTAAGGGGTGACGGCACACTATGGTAACTATTTTAACAGAGCCCGCTTACAGCGAAAGTATGTGGTGCAGATTGCTTTACGGTAGCCTTACCGAAAGGCTCCGCCAAAAGCGTATTTCATTTTGTGAAATGTATGACACCGTGCCCGAAAACAGCGAGACGGTTTTTATTATAGCGGCGAATTATGACTGGATAAAAGCCACTATTACCGAGCTGAACCTTGCGGGAATAAAGCCCATACTTATCTGCAATCAGGCGGAGACCATTTTAGGCTGTAATTACAGCTGTGTCTGCTCGGATATTACGGGCTCTATGAAATACCTTTTAGACCATCTTAAGGCAGACGGGAAAACCCGCGTTGCCCTGTACGGAGTGAATACAAGCTCAATTTCGGATATAGGCAGGGTTGACGGTCTTTTTGCGCAGAAGGACGGCGTTATAGATTCTATGCGGATTTTCACAAATGACGGCTCTCTCCAAAACTGCTACAGAAAATTTGCCGCCGAAGCGGATAATTTTGACGCCGTTATATGCTTTAACGATTTTGCCGCCGTATCCTTAATCCGCCGTCTTGAAGCGGACGGCGAGGGCGAGAAGCTTAGCCGCCTTAAAATACTAAGCTGCTGTCAAACCAAAATATCAAGCTGTTACCGCGATAAAATAATCTCAATCAATATGAACCTTGAGCAATACGGAAAAGCCGCTGTTTTTATTTACGAAAAGCTCAAATTGCACCCTTATATTTCGCAAATTACCTTGAATGTGAGCTGGAACACCGAGCAGAGCAAAAGCCCGATTTCCTCTTCCGTAAGTCTTAAAAGTGCCGGAAGCACCGACCGCATTTACTCGGATAAGGAGCTAAGTGAAATGATAACCGCCGAAAGAATTTTGGAAATCGACTCTGCCACCGACAAAACCGTAATATCCGGCTTTGTCGGCGGAAAATCCGTGACGGAAATTGCCGCCGCCTGCTTTCTTACCGACAGCGGAGTAAAATACCGCATTAAAAGAATAATCGAAAAATGCAAGGTTTCCGATAAGGCGGAGCTTATTTCCATTGTAAAGCGTTATCTTCCGGATTACGGCAAAAATCCCTGAGTTTTAAAGGTAAGCGCCGAAAGATTTTCTTGGTTTAAGGAATGGCTTTCGGTGATTAGCGCTTGCGCTTTGCTCTCTTCACCCATAAAGTCCGCAATAAGGGCGTTCAGACAGCAGTGTTGTGCGCGGCGCAAAAGCTTCGGGTCGGTTCTCGATAAGTCCCGAAAGCAGGCGCACGTTTTCACCGTAAAGCCCCATAGTGTCAAAATCAAATACAATGTCAAGCACCGTTTCAAGAGGATTGCTGTCCATCAAAGCGTAAAAATCACTGTCATCAGCAAGATAACGCATATAATGATTAAGCGGATCGGCGGCCGTTTCCTCGGCAATAATTTCCTCAGCATCAAGTCCCAAGGCCTTTAAAGCAAGCACCTTTACGGCCTTTGCGGTAGAATCGTTTCTGCCGTAATCAAGAGCCGTGTCAGCATGCTTTATTGCCGATTTATAATTCCTGTTTCTTATATCAAGCATGGCAATTCTCGTCATAGCTCGGCCCACGCTGTCCGCCGCAAAGGAAATGCTGAGGAACAGTGATATACCCATAACCGAAATTGCCGAAAAATGCGGTTTCGGCTGTCAGCAATATCTAAATGACATATTCAAAAAGGCAACAGGACTGTCCCCCGGAAAATACCGAGAGCAGTTTGCAAAAAAATATACAGACGAGGTAGATGTATTATGATTAAATACGGAATAGTAGGCGCGGGCTGGCGAAGCGAATTCTATTTGAGGATAGCCGCTTTAATGCCCGACATCTTTAAGGTAAGCGGAATATATATCCGCAACAAGCAAAAGCGGGAGGAATTTTCGAAAAAATACGATGTTCCGATATTCGATACGCTTGAAAAGCTGCTCGAAACGGATTTCGATTTTATTGTCTCCTGCGTTAATAAAACGGGTATCTGCGACACCGTAAGGGAGCTTGCGCACAAAAACATACCCTTGCTTACCGAAACGCCGATAGGCACTTCAAATAAAGAAATTGATGATTTTTTAAGCGAAATTAAGCCCGATTGGCGGATTCAGGTAGCCGAGCAATTCCACTTTATGCCGAGGAACGTAGCTATAAAAAGTATAATAGAAAGCGGAATTTTAGGCGAGATAACCCAGGTTCAGCTTTCCTGCTGTCACGATTATCACGCCGCGAGCTTAATAAGATTTTTCCTCGGCACAGGGGACGAAATGCCCAAAACCTCCTCCTTTACCCTGCCCGATACGGTCACGCGGTATAATTCCCGCGGCGGGCTTTTAAAAGAGCCGCAGATCGTAACAGCAGAGGAAAAAATTGTTGCTTTAAGGTTTAAGAACAAAACCGCTATTTATGATTTTAACTATGAGCAGTATTTTTCCGATATACGCCGTTCACGAATTTTAATAAGAGGTACAAACGGAGAAATTCTCAACAATGAATGTACATATTTAAAGAACGGTATTCCCTGCTCCTTTTCACTGAAAAGAAATTTATACGGGGCAAACGAAAGCCTCGACGGCTTCACTCTAGTGAATATAACCGCCGAGGGCAAGGTTGTATATGAAAATCCGTTTAAAGGCGCCCGTCTTTCGGATGAAGAAATAGCAATAGCCACCTGTCTTTTGAGTATGAAAAAATATCTTAAAACGGGAGTGCCGTTTTATTCGCTTAAAGAAGCGATGCTCGATTCAAAAATATTTTTAACAGAATATACAAACTGATCACATTAAGATATACGCAAGCTCGGGCAATATAAATGCTCGAGCTTTTTCATTGTCTGTGACAGATTTGCTTTTTATTAATCTTTATAAAACATAGCATACAAAAGAGCCCACAATATCGGCATCGGGCATTTTAACGGGACTTATCGAAAACCTGTTTTTTAACCACAAGCGATGTGATGCTACGTTCCCGATTCGTACAGAAGCTCGGACCTGATATACTTCTTCATTTTTAGCAATTTCAATAATTTTTTGTACCATTTGCGTTCCTATTCCTTGACAACGAAATTCAGCATTAAAAACTTCAATTGCATTGATAAACATTTCTTGTGCTTCCACAGGTGCAGGTATTTTCCTCTTGAAAGCGTAAAGAAAGCCGATAATATCGTTTTCTTTTTCGGCAACAATAAGATACCCGTCTTCACCGAAAAATTTATGAAGATTTGGATAATTGTCTAATAATATTTGCTTATCATTTTCTGTTCCGTTTTTGATTTTAATCACAGTGATACTTCCTTATTGAATTTCAATCGAGATAATCATTTCTTTATTTTTCATTTCCGAAGCCCTTAAAATAACTATAACTTTGTCAGAAAACCATTCTACCGATTCAATATTATGTTCACCTGCATTGGCACCGTCATCTTGTATAGAAGTGTCATATTTATTTAAAATTTTACCTTGTTTATTTTTAAGAAGCAACCTTACATCAGTTGAACCGAAAGGCCATTGCGGATCACCGAGTTGTTGAAAAGTCAGTGTATATCCGTTATTTTCATAACTCACAATATCGCGAACATCAAATTTATTGAAAGCACCATTCCACCATAAAGTAATAGTTCCTATGAGCAATATAAATATAACCAATAAACTTAACGAAATGATTAAAACAGTTTTATTTTTTCTCATATACTGCTCCTTAAAAAGCTTGGAATATTGAGTATATCTTTGCAACAAGCAAAAACAAAGTCGGCAAAGCGATTATGCTTGTCAAAATATCGATTATTATTCCTTTGATTTTCAAATTATTTTTTCTTAATTTTATATAAAAAGCAATCGCAATTATGAACATAAAAAGCGACAGTAAACCTCCGACAATGCTAACCGGATACTCAATCGGGTGGCTTGCCGTTTTCCCGAAAGCTACAATGCTAAACCATATAAAAAGGCAGCAAAGCCCAATTGCGCCGAATAGTGATATACACAAGGAAATTAAGGTGGTTTTCAAACGGCAGTTTTCATAAACGGTCTTTTTGAAAACAAGACAAAATCCACCGCATAAAAGCAAAGTCAAACCAAAAATAAAGGTTAATAAAAAATCTCCGTCGGAATACGATAGCAAAAACCACAATGTGGGCTTATCTGCTCCGCCGATTATACCGACAGCCCCGTTTTGTGTGGTATAATCACTTATTTTGATAATAGGCACAAGTATACTGATTGCCATAACTGCCAAACCGAATAAGATTATGCCTATACTTGTTATTTTTAACCTTTTCATAATGATTTTGCTTTTTTCGATAGCTCCGCTATCTTTGCTTCGGTTTCGCTCAAAAGCAGTTTGACATCTTCAGCCGCACATTTAATATCATCAACACGGCACTCCAATTCATCGGCGGCATCTTCCATTTCCTCAAGGTCATCCTTGCCGTTAAAGCAAGTGACACCGGAGCAGTTATTGAAATTAACATTCGCTCCGTCACCGCTGACATCTATTGAGTCAAGCGGTGCATTTGAAATATCCACATTGTTGGCGTCGCCCGAAAGCTCAATTTGCTCGATTTTAGTGTTCGCAAACGAAACGGAAAGTCCGTCTCCCGAAAAATCAATGCTGTTGAGCCTTTCTTCAAGCTCTTTTATTCTCTTTTCAAGCTCTGTTACTCTGTTTTCCATTTAAATCTTCCTTTCGCTTTTGCACCGCCGATTTGCGAAATTCGGCAGGGGTCGTTTCTGTTATTTCTTTGAAAATCCTTGTAAAATGCTGAACGGTTTTAAACCCTACCATATTGGCAATGTTTTTTATCGGCACATCGGTAAACGCAAGCTCCTTTTTGGCAACGTATATTCTGTAATTCATCAAATATTCAACTGTGGTAAGTCCGAACTGTTCTTTCATAAGTGTCGTCAGCGTGGTGTGGTTAATACCCGCATTTGAAGAAATATTTTTAAGGTTTAAATTTTCGTTGTAATGTCCCTCAATATAAAGCACAGCATCACGGAGCTTGGGATTTTTTACAGCACCCAAATTATCCGACGCCCGGTGTTCAAAACCGTAAGCGATAAGTCCATACATTCGCTCCAGCGTTATAATTATCTCCATAAAATACGAACGCCCTCTGCAAGACCAATACCAGTCTCGCTGATTTAAAAGCTCGTTTCGCATAGTTTCTGCTGCGTGCTCAATTTTTTCGATTTGAGTATTGACAATAGGTATAACATACGCTTTTTCGATAAACGGTTTTAACATAAACATATCGTGAGTGGTGGCAATATCCTCATAATTTTGCGACCGCAGGCGTTCAAAGGTCATATTTATATTTAAAAATTTCGGGTGAAAATATATAAGAGTATACTGTGCCTTGCATTTCGAGGTAAATTCGGGGTTTTCGGTTTCGTCAAAGCACAAAAAGGCTGGTGCGGCAGCGGTTATTTTCTCACCGCCGACCGTGAAAGAAAGCCTGCCGTTTGTCAAAATTATAAGCAAAAAGCATTTGTCCTTTATATCGATTTGCGAGAGGTTACCGTTTCTTTGGCACTCAACAAACGCCACCTTGCCCTCGTTGTATTTTCTGCCGACCGTTATATGTTCCAAACTTCTACTCCTTTTCGTCAAATTCGTTTAATTTACAACCTACGAACTTAGCTCTCGATTTTACAACCTCAACCTTTCCTGTATTCAAATCTTTAAATTTATTTTTAAATGCAATAAAATTGCCTGCTTCAATTTGGTTATTAGAAAGCGTGATATTTTTGCATTTGGTCAGTGCCGCCGAAGTTATTGTGCAATTTTCAATGGTGACATTTTCGGCTTTTTCAAGTGTTTTACTGCTTGTTAAATTCTCAATCGCTTTTTCGAGAATTGCAATCCTTGCTTCAAGTGATTTTATGTATTCTTCGTTTGTCATAAAAAACGCCCCTTTCATTAAAATCATTTTACCATAACAAAAAGGCTTACACAACATAAAAAGTTTATCCGATTTATTCTTTATTTTATCTGATTTTAAATTTTTACCGGTTTCTATTGAAATGCAATATTTTTTGTGATAATATCAATATGTGAAAGGGGACGGCACCCATAACAAAAAAACGGCTTTACAGTACAACAAGGGGGATGATACCCATAGAAAAAAACATTATTGTTGTAGACACCCAAGGAAACGAATATGAAGCGACCTACCCCAAACGGGCAAAAGGTCTTGTAAAAAACGGTCGGGCACGCTTTATTGATGAAAATAAAATATGTCTTGTGTGTCCGCCGAAAATAAAAACGGAGGACAAATATATGTCAGAAAATAAAAATGTAAACACCACACAAGCAGCTAAGCCACAGCCTAATATACAGAAAAATCAAATTTCGGATAAGCTCACCGTTGATTATATCCTAGGTAAGCTTGAAGAAATAATAACCGGTCAAGCATTTTTAACCGATGCCGTCGCAAAGCTCGGACAAATGAAATCCGGCGGACCGGGCGATGTCGGAACGCAAGAACAAGCAAAAGCGGTCGGTGAGATCGTAAAGGCAAGAGAAGCCACAAATCAAAAGCTTATCGCCCTTTATGAAAAGATGTATGATGGCTTAACATCAAAAGAAACCTCATTAAAGGAAATGGCAGTTAAGGCTTTGGACAAGGCGGCAGACAGCGAAAACAAAATCGCACTGATAACGGATGCTTTGGATGCTATAAGACACATAGGATAACAAAAAGCACAAGCGGCACCCCCAAAACAATGGAGGTGCCGCTTGTGCTTTTCCTTAATTAAACATAGTAAAAATTCGCAGAGTAAAGCTTATTTACAATATGCTAAATGTATTTTTCAAATGAAAAACGCGAAAGACGAATGTGTTTTCTGTCAACCGTATATGACATACATAGGCTCTTTCCGGAATCATCATACTGAACAAAAGGATAGAAACAGCTTTCGTTCATATCCGCTTGCAGGATGGCCGTGCTGTTTTCAAGATTATTTCTGTCAATTTTAAGTATACCGATATGATTTCGGTCTATTGGCGCGTGGAATAAATACAATTCATTTTTAAAGAAAATAAAGTCCGAGCGTGACTGACTGTCGCCTACCAAAACAGGTTTATCCCATGTTTTTGTAACTAAATCATAGCGTGTCAAAATTCCGTAATCGGAACCGAATTCGTTTCGGTTATCACCCGGTATCGGATTGCCGTTATCATCAATGCTCGCTTGCCACTGCCTTATAAAATAATATACTTTGTTATCTAAAACATAAACCGCGTTTTCCCAAAGCGTATCATTATCGAAAGCACCCGCACCCTCATTCGGCTGTGCCACATATTCCCAAGTGATAAAATCCGTGCTTTTGATTATACAGTTGAAATTTCCGCTGTATGCACCTGTATAATAGTATGTCAAGCCGTTTTCGGTGCGTGTTGTAAGCTTCTGCATAATGCCGATATCAACACGCATTTCTTTATAGCCGATACCGTTGCAGGCAAGCGCATTTTTAATACCCGATGTACTGAAATCGTTGACGGTTTCACAAACTTTAAAACGGTTGACTTTCACATCGCCCAATTTTTCGGTTTCAATATTGAAAATCCTGTAAAGGCGGTAATACTGGTCATCAACGAGCGCAGTCCATAAAACGTATATATTATCGGGGTCTTCGTTTTTTTGCATAAGAATCGTATCATATACCTTTTTGACCTTATGACCCGACAGTTCGTCACCTACTGACATTATATCTATTACAGTCTTGTTTTTTACATCATTTACAGGTGCATATGCAAGGCGAGCTGTTTGAAAATCCGGATTTTCTTTATCGGTGTCGGTATTCGCATAATACGATACAAATATTTTACCTTGTGTATAGCAAAAGGTCGAAACATGACACATTTTATCGCCGTCTTTTTCAAAATCACCTATTACCGACTCATTGATTTCCTTTGCAAATGCCCTTGCCTTTTCACTGTTATCGGCAAATGCTTCTATAACGGTGTGCTGTGATTTATCCATTTTTTTGCACGGGTAAACCGTATGCTCTTTATCGGTAGTTATGTCATATCTGAAAATATCGTTTTTATTTATTTCCATTGCCAATATCTCCTGTCTTTGTTTTATTTTTTTGCAATAAAAAGTTTGTCAATGCAATCACAATTGATATTAAAGACAAGCTTTCGTTAAACACACCTATCCATGACCCGACAAAAATATCATAAATCAAGAAAGAACACGAAACCGGAAATGATATTATTTTTGTAACAATCGGTTTTTTCAGCCATAGTGAAATTGTAACAAACGCAGATGCCACCAGCGGCAAAAGATTTATGTACGATTTCATTGTAATTATTCCGAGTATTAGATTAACTGCAATGAAAAGGCAGGGCCAAAAAATTTTGTCAGCCCAATTTTTTTCTTTACGGTTGACGAAAACCAATTCTCGGAATATACCAACAAAATTCGGTATTAACCCACCGATTGCTCCAAGACACAAATAATGCACGCACCAGCATATATCCGCACACAGTTTGAATATTATAAGTCTTTTTCGGTCTTTTTGCTGATATATGCAAAAAAGCGAAACCATAGCACCTATGCCGAAAATCCACGCTAAAACTTCTATTGCAATCCACAACCTTAAAACGTATTTCTTGAAAGCATAGCAATCGTATGTTATAATTATAATGTCAAAAACAAGTAAATCAATAAACTATATTGGTTTTTTATAACACTATCTTGGCTTTTTTGAAGGAGAAACCGTTGTGGACAATTATCGCTATGAAGACTATTCCCAAATAAAAGAACAAATTCCCTGCATTGTAAATCACGACATTATAAGAACAAAAAATGAACTGAGTTATACCGCAAACTGGCATCATAATCTCGAAATACAGTTGTGCTGTGAAGGAAATGGCTTCGTTACACTGGACGGCAAACAAAGCGAAATCAGCGCAGGCGATATTATTGTTGTAAATTATGACACCATACATTTTACGGGTACGGACGGTCATCTTAAATACCACTGCATAATAATTGATAACGATTTTTGCCTAAAATCCGGTATTAATTGCTCCGATATTCGGTTTGAAAGCATTTTCAGAGACCAAGCATTATCAGACACCGTTTCGGATATCGTTTCTGCATTTAAAAATGCCGATGATATTTGTTACAAAGCAAAATTGCAATATCTGGTGTTGAAAATACTTATTCTTCTCAGAACGCACCACACAAAAAATATTTCCGCACAAAAGCACAACAAGTATTTTAAAGGCGTTAAGGATGCAATATCATACATTCAAAACAACTATGATAAAAAAATCACCCTGTCGGCGTTAGCTAAAGAAACTTATATTGACAAGTATACTCTGTCAAAAAAATTCAAGGAATATACCGGAATAACCGTTGTTGAATATATAAATAGCTACCGTTGCAATACCGCAATGAAAATGATACAAAACGGCGAACAGATTTGCACTGCCGCAAAGAAATGCGGTTTCAACAATGTTTCCTTTTTTACAAAAACGTTCAAAAAACATACCGGTCATTTACCGTTGGAATATAAAAGGCAAAGCATTTTGTAAATATGAGGTTATGATAAGGTTTGTAAAATGAATATACGACAATGCAACCGCAAGTTTACATTTAGAAGCGATAAATTGGTGGAGTATTTTCGATAATTATTTTGTATTGCATTGCTGATGACATATTCTGTTTGCTATGCAAAGAAATTAAAAGCAGCAAAACCCAAGAAATAAGCGAAAAGTACAAGCGGCACCTCATTATTCGGAGTGCCGCTTGTATTCTACATTTATAAAGCTATTTGCTTACTCCTTACCGCAGCATCTTTTATATTTTTTGCCGCTGCCGCAAGGACATTTTCCGTTTTTACTCGGTGGTTTAATTTCGTCCGTTTCATCAATTTCGATTATACCGTCAACCGCATAACAATCATCAAGCTCGAAAGGGGTATGTCCCCTATGCGTATGTTTTCGTGTGTGATTTCTTAAATCAGTGTAAAGCACAAAAAATTCGTGAGCCTGTTCTTTGCTTGAAAAGGATTTAAATTTTGACCGTCCCATTCTTTTCAGCTCCGAAATCACCTCATTGGGCTCGCACTCGTCTATAAGCAACATTCCCGACAAATCTTCAACAATACCTTTGTAATTGGAAATTCCCAAATTATCCTTTATAAAGTTTTCCAAATCAACAATGTACTTGGTTCTTTCACAATAAAATTCATCCTCATACTTCAAAAGCTGATTCTTTTCGGGCACATAAAACGGTCTGTCCGCCTGCTCAAACACAAGCTTTTCATAATCCATCGGATCACCGAAAGTGGTTATATACTCCGCCACCAACAGCTTGTTAAACAAATCCGTTTCGTCGGCATTTTCATCATATATTTCTTCCTCGCTCAAAATAGAATAATACATATTCGGAGAATAATGCTTATTAACAATTTCAGAGAATCGTTCCTCGGTAAGCTTCAATTCCGGATTTTGCTTGTCGATAATGCGGTAAGCTCTTTTTATGGAAATAATACCGTATAAATTTGCAAATGCATCAAAATACCTTAAAATTAATTCCTTCATCATATACGCTCCTCAATTTTTTATGCGGAAAGTTTCAATATCTTTTCCGAGCTTTCATACGGTTACCGTAGTAATTTTAACATACGGGAAAGCTATAGTCAAGAAAATACAGAGTTGCTTATTTTCTCTTGCATAATAATAAAATTTCTGATACAATGGACCCAATGTTTGCATACTTTAATACCAAATACCTTAAAAGTATGGAGGAATTATTATGTTTAACTTTATAAAAGCCACCGAAGAATTTAATACCTTTGAAAAGGCAGTGCCCGCCCCCTATATTCGCAAAAGCTTTTTTTGTGAAAAAGAGACTGTCGGCACATTAAAAATTGCGGCCTGTGGTTTTTACGAACTGTTTTTTAACGGCAAACACACAACAAAAGGCTTTCTGGCGCCATATATAAGCAATACCGATGATTACATATACTATGATGAATACACGGTAACAGTTGAAAAGGGTGAAAATATAATCGGGCTGATACTCGGAAACGGTTTTCAGAACAATCCAGGAGGTTATGTGTGGGAATTTGATAAATCCCCGTTCAGAAGTGCGCCTATGGTAGCCCTTGAACTCAATTACACCGATTTAACCGGCAAAATCGTAACAATCTGCTCCGATGAAAGCTTCAAAACCAATCCGTCTCCCATAAGATATGACGATTACCGTTTTGGCGAATGTTACGATGCAAACTTTGAAATTACCGATTGGTGCTTAAAAGGCTTCGATGATTCTGAATGGAATAACTGTATCACCGCAAATCCGCCAAAGGGTGAATTGAAGCTTTGCGAGGCAGAGCCTATAGTTAAGCAATTTGAATTAAAGCCGGTGCAAATTTTAAAGGACGGAGATGCTTTCATTTATGATTTCGGCATTTCTTATTCCGGCACTTGTCGATTGAATATTAGGGGCAAAAAAGATCAAAGAATAGAGCTTCAGTATGCCGATTTGCTGAACGATGACGGAACCATAGTACTGTTTTGGTTTACCGATAGGCAGTGGGAACGAGATAAGGATATTGTCCACAAGGATGTTTATATATGCAAAGGTTCCTCGGTTGAAGCCTATACTCCCACCTTTACTTATCACGGTTTCAGATATGTACGTGTAAGTGGAATAACGCCCGAGCAAGCAACCGAAGAATTGCTTACCTTTGTTGCATTTCACAGCAACTTGGAAACAAAGGGTGATTTCTCCTGCTCGGATGATACGGTGAATAAGCTGCAGCAAGCCACGCGAAGAAGTGATTTATCTAACTTTCACTATTTCCCAACAGATTGTCCCCATCGTGAAAAAAACGGTTGGACTGCAGATGCCGCACTTTCGACCGAGCAAATGCTTTTGAACTTCAATCCCGAGAAAAGCTTTCTTGAGTGGCTGCGAAATATTTGCAAGGCTCAAAATGAAGAAGGCTCATTGCCCGGTATTGTTCCTACAGGCGGCTGGGGCTTTGAATGGGGCAACGGTCCCGCTTGGGATTGTGTATTGCTTTATTTACCGTATTATTTATATATTTACCGTGGTGAAACAGAACCTATATCCGTAGCGAAAAAAACCATTGTTAAGTATTTGAAATACATCAACGGTAAAAGAGATGAAAACGGTCTTATTCATATTGGTTTAGGAGACTGGGAACAGCCCGGTAGGAATCCGTCCCACCCGAAAGCACCTCTTGAGCTTACCGATACGGTTACTGCAATGGACATCGCAAATAAAGCGGCATTTTTATTTGAAGTGATTGGAGAAAGCGAAAAATCCGCTTTTGCAAAAAGCCTTGCAGAAGGTCTTAGAGCTTCCGTACGAAAAAAACTGATCGATTTTGATACCTTCACTGCAGTCGGTGAATGTCAAACAAGCCAAGCAATGTGCATATTTTATAATGTGTTTGATGAAAACGAGAAAGCCGAAGCCTTTCAAGTGCTTTTGAAAATAATACATCAAAATGATTCCCGTATTGATTGCGGTGTTTTAGGAGCAAGGGTTATTTTCCATGTGCTTTCCGATTTCGGTTACAGTGAGCTTGCATATAAAATGATTGTCGGACCGGAATTTCCCTCATACGGAAATTGGATAGAACGAGGTGCCACAACCCTTTGGGAATGCTTTGTAAAAGATATTCCGACTTCCGCCAATCATCACTTCTGGGGTGATATAAGCGGTTGGTTTATAAAGCACCTTTCGGGAATACAAATTGATTCCAAGGGTATCTTAACAAAAAAAGTGCAAATCAAGCCATCCTTTGTTGCGCAACTGCAAAATGCCGAAGGCTACCATATTACTCCCTACGGAAAAATTTCTTCGCACTGGATCAAACAAAAAGACGGCATTATCCTAAAGCTTGAAATTCCCGATGATATGGAGGCAACGGTAATTTTAGAAAAAAATTATCACTTTGCGGACGGTACTGCCTCAAAGCCTGCAAAAACCGGCGAATACCGAATTTATAAAGCTATCTGAAATTTTTAATTAACAAGCAAGCTAACACACTTTAGAAACACAAAAACAGCCACCCATAAATCGGTGGCTGTTTTTGTGAAATTAAGCACTTTAATCAACGGCATAACAGGTTAAATTTTAAATTCCGAAATAAACGGTATTGATGTTGCGGCGCCTTTGCGAGAAACCGTAATTGATGAAGCCTTTGAAGCAATTCCCAACGCTCTTTCAACCGTTTCGCCGCAAGCCGTCAATGCCGCAAAATATCCGGTCATTGTATCCCCTGCCGCCGTTGTATCAGCAACCCGAGTTTTAAATATTGGTTGTCTTACCGTTTTTTTGCCGTCATAATAAACGGCGCCGTTTTCACCGAGAGTTAAAAGTATTTCGGTATCACAGTAGCGTTTTTTCAATTCCGAAAGTATTTTTTCGGGCTCCTGCTCCCCGCTTAAGCATGCGCCTTCGATTTCATTCAAAACAAGTAAGCTGACTTTTTCTATGGGATAATCCGCAATATTTGCGGTAATCGGTGAAGGGTTGAAAATAATCTTAATTTTTCTCTTATGAGCCTGTTCAATAATATACGGTATAAGATTAATTTCGTTTTGCAAAAGCAAATAATCACCATCACCGAAATTGTTGAGGCAACTATCTATTTCCTCCTCGGTATTTAAATAATTACTGCCCGCAAAAAGCAAAATGCAGTTTTGCCCGGCCTTGTCAACCTGAATAATAGCATGGCCGCAGGGCAAATCACAGGTTTTTAAATATTCAGTATTAACACCGTTATCACGTAGCGCCGCTATGAGCATTTCCCCGCCTTCACCTATTTTGCCTGCGTGGTAAACCTCCGCACCGGCGCGTGCCGCAGCTATTGACTGATTAAGACCCTTGCCTCCGCAATTAACGGTGCGATTATCCGATGAAAGTGTTTCACCTGCCGTAACAAAATGATCAACCGAATAAACATAATCAATATTAAGAGAACCGAAATTTAAAATTTTATTCATATACTTCCTCCGCATTAAATCCGAGCATTACTGGGAGAGTTTTTTAATAAAGCATTGCCTCCACAGATGAGCTTTATTATACAATAGTTTTTCGATTTTTGTCAATACCCCTCGAAAAACATTCGCAAATTAATCTTGAAATTAAACGATTTTTATGTTATTAATATATTATCCGAAAAAGCTATGGAGGGAATTTGTGTGCTGACGCTGCTGTATATAAGTCTTATAGTAAATATCATTGCGGTTGCGGTTGCATTTTTTATGCTTATTTCCACCTCTTTTATGTATGCAATAGGTGTACTTTTGGTTGGTGCTTTTTCAATTGTTTCCCTGCTTATTGCAATAAATTATATTGAGGGTATAGAAGCCCTTAAAGTGGATTTTTCACGCCTGCAAAGCAAGGTTAAGCATATTTCGGATTTGCTGAGCAAAGAGACTACTGCGGAAGAAAATGAAAATCCTTCCCCGATTTCACAAAGCAGTGAGCCCGCAAAAGCAACCTGGGAATGTGTAAAATGCGGCACTGTAAACAAAAGCGGCACATCACGCTGTGCACTTTGTAAGGCAGATTATTCACCCTCTGTTAACCCAACCGACAATCCCTATGCAAAGAAGAAAATCAGCCGTTTTGTTAAATTTAAATAGTATATATAATCAGTCTAAAATATTTCAGACTGTAGACAAACCAAAACAGCTATATTTGCTGTAGTCAGCCGAAATTTTGTTTTTTCGGCGACACGTGCGTCGAAAAAACACCTTGTAAGCGAAAATCCGCTTTTGCAGCGGATTTTCAAGAGGACAGGGGTGGTATTGGCGGGGAAAGAGTGCAGTCCGAAAATCTTTGATTTTCGTGCGAACGGCTTCCCCGTCCAAGAGAGTGCGGCTTTGTCGACACTCTCAAATCAGGGCCTCCGATTTAACGGAGGCCCTGATTTTGATATACAGCAAATGACAACTATGACAAGTGTTCCTCTAAAATGCTTTTGAGCGCCGTGGCGGAGCTACTGTGCGAACGGGCTACCCTTGTACCCTTTCCTTTTGTCTCGCACAGTGCGCAGCGCACCATTTTGTGCGATACCGTATCTGTAAACAGCACAAGTAAATCGGGCGACCCCAAATTTTTAAGGCCTGCCTCCATTTTTGAATAAACCTTTGGCTTGCAATTATATTCCTTGCAGATATTTATGTATCGTCGGGTCATACATTCATTTCCGCCAACTATAACAACGCTCATTTTTACATCTCCTTTTAGTTAGCATAAGCTAACTTGCTTTGTTTTTTAAAGGGCGGTGGGTTTAAATTCAACCCACTGCCCTGTTTTCTTTTTTTGCTTGGCCGTCAAATTTGCTCGGGCTGTTACTTTGGCTCTGTTTTGCCGCCGCAGCCGCAGGACTTACCGCCGCATTGCTTTGCATACGGACAGCCAATACAGCCCACACCGCGTTTTTTTTGCTTGTAAATATACACCGCAATTGCAGTGATAATTGCAACAAGAATTATAACGGCGACCGTATTCACAATTACAGCCTTCATAGTTTACGCTCTTTCGGCGGTTGCCTTTTCCTTATTACCGTTAAGGGCATATTCCGCCTTGATTTTTCTGTTTGTATTGTTTATCAGCAGAACTACCGCAAGCACCATAACCGCAACGGCAACAAGACCGCAAACAGCCGCGCCTATGTTAAGGGTTTCGGGTGCTGTAACAAGAGTGCCGATTGTGTAAACAAAATAAGCAAGTGTAAAGCCGACCGAAAGCTGAAGCCCTATTCCGCCCCAAAGCCACTTGGCACTTTTCATTTCGGAATTCATGGCACCGATTGCCGCAAAGCAAGGCGGTGTGTAAAGGTTGAACATAAGATATGCAAGCGCGGCAACCTTTGTTATTGCCAAAATGCCTGCCACCTCTGCACCGGCACCCGCCATAAGCTCAAGCTCCTCGGTGTCGATAAGATTTTCAAGTCCCACAAAGCAAACCGCAAGCGTACCGACAACGTTTTCCTTGGCAATAAAGCCGGTAACCGCAGCTGCGGCAAGCTGCCAGGAAAGCACACCCACAAACGGAACCAACAAATACGCAAACGGACGAGCTATTGAAGCAAGTATTGAGGAATCCGCAGTTTCCGCCACGGCAAAGCTCCAGTTAAAGGTTTGCATAATCTGTACCGCGGTGTTGCAAAGTAAAATGATTGTGGCTGCCTTAACAATGTAGGCCTTACCGCGATTGCACATTGATTTAAAAGCACCCCAAAGTGAGGGAAACTTATACTCGGGAAGCTCAATAATAAAGAAGGATTTTCTTGCCTTGTAGCCCGCAATTTTATTTACAAGCAGTGCGCAAAGGAAAATTAGAATTATTCCGGTGAAATACATTAATGCGCTTACCCAGCCGGCATTTTTAAAGAAGGCACCCGCAAAAAGTGAAATCACGGGTATTTTTGCGCCGCAAGGCATAAATGGAGTAAGCATTGCGGTAGCTCTGCGCTCACGCTCATTACGTATTGTGCGGCTTGCCATAACGCCCGGCACAGCACAGCCTATGCCTATAACGAACGGTATAACCGATTTGCCCGAAAGGCCTACTTTTTTGAAGATAGGATCAAGCACAACGGCCACACGTGACATATAACCGCAATCCTCTAAGAGAGCTATAAGGAAGTACATTACCATAACAAGCGGTAAAAAGCCCACAACGGCTCCCACACCGCCGATAATACCGTCAACCAAGAGTGCTGAAATCAGCGGGTTCGCATCGGCCAAAAGATCACCTATATAGCCCTGAAATGCCTCTATCCAGCCGGTAAGAAGTGTTGCAATGGGATCGCCCACCCATACCTGCGAAATTTGGAAAACAAGGAACATAACAACGGCAAAAATCGGAATACCCAACCATTTGTTAGTCAAAACGGCATCTATTTTATCCCCGAAATTCTTGTCCTTTGTGAAAACCTTGCGGGTTTCAACCGCCTTAACAATACCGTTGACAAATTCAAAGCGCTTGCGGTCGGCCGCTTCAACGGCCTTTTTGTCGGTTAAATCTATGTCACCCTGTACATAAGGTGCCGACTGCTTTTCCTCGGAATGTGCAACAGCCGCTTCAACCACAGCCTTTAATCCGTCGGACGAGGTTGAAACCGTGTATACTACGGGGCAACCGAGCTTCTCCGAAAGAGCTGCGGCATCAATTTTTGTATCCTTTTTCTTATTGATATCACTTTTATTCAAAGCGACAACAACAGGTACGCCAAGCTCCAAAAGCTGTGTTGTGAAAAACAGGCTTCGGCTTAAATTGGTTGCATCCACAATGTTGATGATAACATCGGGATTTTCCTTTTTAACGTAAGAGCTTGTAATGCTTTCCTCGCTTGTGAAGGGCGACATTGAATAAGCACCCGGCAGATCGACAGCTATCAGCTGCTTCTCCCCCGCATAATACGCCCGCTTAATCGGATGTTCCTTTTTGTCCACGGTAACGCCCGCCCAGTTACCCACACGCTCATTGCGACCGGTAAGTGCATTGTACATTGTGGTTTTGCCGCTGTTCGGGTTACCCGTAAGAGCAATTCTCATTGTTACTTCCTCCTTAAAAATTAACTTTATGTAATTTTTCGCAAAAGCGAAAATAAAGCTGACATCGCTTTAGTTAGTCTTTGCTAACTAAAAATCAAAAAATAACAGCCAACCAAGGGGGCAACCGCCGAATTAAACGACAATGGCCCCGGCCAACTGGTTATCAATATTATATCTCGCATCCTTAATTGAAAGCACACAACCGCTTTTGTGGCGTGAAACCACCGTAACGGCCTCGCCGCTGTAGCAGCCGAGCGAAAACAAAAAAGCATTAAGCTCCTCATCGTCCGTATCAATCAGCTTAACAATATATTCCTGCCCCTCAACGGCATCTCTGAGTGTCATTATGTATCACCGTCCGCTATACGCAAATTTACAGTCCGAAAATCAAGTTAGTCTCCGCTAACCTTGTACATTATACAACCGACTATTATATTTGTCAAGCATAATTTTAAAAAATTTTCCCTTTTTCTTTTTTCGTTTTAAAATATCGGCGGAAGCATTGATTTGTAGTGTTTCCGCAATCTTGTGTAGCAAATCACGGTAACACAAAAAAACATTTGTTATCGTAGGGCGGGGGCTTGCTGCCCTACGGTATAAGAATAACACATTCGGTGTTTTTTTAAATCCCTATTTCCCCTTTAGGCCTGAGATCTAAAACTGCTTTTCCAAAACAACAGCCACCCCGGCGGGTGGCTGTTGTTTTGGATGGAAAGAAAATCATTCGGTACGAAGTGCAGTTACGGGGTCTTTTTTGGCAGCAAGTCTTGACGGGAAAAGTCCCGCAATAAAGGAAAGCAGCATACTCACACCCACAAGCGCTATTGCGGCGGCAACAGGCAGAACCGCAAGACCCGAAATATCCGTTATTGCCTTAATTATTGCATTAATGGGAATAATCAGCAACGCGGTAACGCCTATGCCGATTGCGCCCGCCGTAAAGCCCACAATAAGGGTTTCGGCGGTAAACACGCGGGAAACATCTCTCTTTGAGGCACCCATGGCACGCAGAACGCCTATTTCCTTGGTGCGCTCAAGAACGGAGATATAGGTTATTATTCCTATCATAATGGATGAAACTATAAGAGAAATGCTCACAAATGCAATCAATATATAGCTGATTGCATTAATAATAGTGGTTACCGAGGAAAGCATAAGACCTATATAATCGGTATAGGTAATCTTTTCGCTTTCGTCCACACCGTTGTTATAATCCGAAATCAGCTCGGAAAGCTTTTCCTTTGCCTCAAAATCCTTTGGATAAATATTAATGGCAGAGGGGCAGCTTAAATCGGAAACACCCATAAGAGAGAGATTATCCTCATAGATTGCCTCATTGCTTTGCTGCTGCATTGCAGACTTAAAGCGCTCCAAAATTTGCTCCTCTGTCATACCGGCTTCGGACATTTGCGAAAGATAGGCATTGTATTCCGCCTGCTCATCTTCGGGGAGTGTTGCAATGTAAGCAGTAAGTCCCGCAAGGGTAAGATTATCGGTTTCCGCTTCAAAGGGGCGGCCCGTAAAAACGTTGATTTCGGGGCTTTCCTTTTGCTGTTTTACAATTTCGCTGTCGTTCACCTTATTTATAAGGTGCTCCATAAGTTCTGATTTGTAGCCCACAAAACCGCTCACACTGTCGGTTACGGAATCCTCAGATGGGCGAATAATTCCCACAACAGTTATTTCTTCCGCCTCTTTTTCAAGCTGTGAGCTTACAAACAGCGGGTCATCCGTTTTGTTTATCCAGGTACCGTCGGAATTTTTTTCAAAATAATCGGTATTGCAAAGCAGTTTGAATTTTAAATTCAAAATATCATCATAGCTGTAGGAAACGCTTTCGGTTGCCTCAAGCTTCTCCCCTGCCTGAGCCTTTTTCATCATTTCCTGAAGCTCGGCCTGATCCTTAAGCCCGAGGGAATACAGCGTAAAATCGCTTATTCGGTTACTTTTATCCACAGCAAGCACAATTTCGTTATAGCTGTTCGGCATACGCCCCGCAACAACATCATACTGCTTATTTAAAAATTCCTCATTGTCGAAAAGCTGTGTCCAAACCTCGGCATTGGAAAAGCTCGACATTCCCGAATAGCCTCTTTCGGTATTAGCAAAGGCATCCCCGAAAACCGAAGTGAATACAGTGTTGGGGTTGACTCTGTTCCCTTTTTCATCGTAAATATTCATAACAGTGGAATAGCTGTATTCAATTTCGCTTGTGTATTCCTCAAATTCGGGTGTTTTCTCTATATGCGCCTTTAAAAGCTCCAAATTGTTTGAAGAAATGCCGTTCACCATGGTGGACATCATTTCGGTCATAATGTTATTGCTGTAAATTCGGTCGGGCTCCTGCTCTGCACCCTCCTCGCTTTTGCCCATAAGCTCGCTTGCGAGCTGGCTTACATCCATTCCGGCCTGCTCTATGGTTATGGGGTAGCTTGAAAGCGTGTCCTCCTCAACATTTTTAATATAGGCATTAACACCGCTTGAAAGTGAAAGTATAAGTGCTATGCCGATAATGCCGATTGACCCAGCAAAGGCCGTGAGCAGTGTTCGTGCCTTTTTGGTTAAGAGGTTGTTAAGGGAAAGTGAAAGCGCGGTAAAAAACGACATTGTGGGCCGCTTTTCGCGTGTAGCCTCCGCCTTTTCCTCATCTGCTGAGGAATACGGCATACTGTCATCCACTACCCTACCGTCAAGCAGCTTTATAATTCTTGTGGAATATTCACGTGCAAGCTCGGGGTTGTGGGTTACCATTATAACCAGTCTATCCTGTGCAATTTCCTTTAAAAGCTCCATTATTTGAATAGAGGTTTCACTGTCAAGCGCGCCGGTGGGCTCATCGGCAAGTAAAATTTCGGGGTCATTTACAAGTGCCCTTGCAATTGCAACACGCTGCATTTGCCCACCCGACATTTCGTTGGGCTTTTTGTTAAGCTGATCGGCAAGCCCCACTCGCTTTAAGGCCTCTGTTGCCCTGCGGCGCCGCTCTGCACGCGGAACACCCGAAAGAGTTAAGGCAAGCTCAACGTTGGCAAGCACGCTTTGGTGCGGTATGAGGTTGTAGCTTTGAAAAATGAAGCCCACGGAATGGTTGCGGTAGTTATCCCAATCCCTGTCCTTAAAATCGGCTGTAGGGCGCCCGTCTATATACAGCTCACCCTCGGTGTAGCGATCAAGACCGCCGATTATGTTAAGCAGGGTTGTTTTGCCGCAGCCGGAATGCCCGAGAATTGAAACAAATTCGTTTTTACGAAATTCAATACTCACGCCCTTAAGCGCGTGAACCTCGGTATCACCCGTTTTGTAAAGCTTCTTAATATTCTCCAATTTAAGCATTAATCATTCCTCCAAGCAATGCCATTATATACCTAAAATATAAATGTATTGTGAATATTTAAAAAATATTTGATAAATAAGCCGTATAGTGATATAATGGAGTGAATATGTGAGGTGGGAGTTTATGGAAAGGTTTTTCAAAAAGCTTACAGTGCTTTTATCGGCACTGCTGATTGTTACAACGGTTTTGCTGATTGTAATTATACCCACTTATGTTAAATCGGAACGCAAGCTTGACTTTTTCTCCGCAAACGAGATTGCGGGCAACATTAAAAATATGGAAATTAATATGACCACCGTTATATATGTTAAGGGCGATAACGGCGAGTGGGAGGAATACCGCCGCCTGCACGGAAGCGAAAATCGCTTGTGGGTGGGTATTGACAAAATGCCCGAGCAGTTGGGCAATGCCTTTATAGCCATTGAGGACGAAACCTTTTACGAAAACAAGGGCGTAAACTGGAAGCGCACCCTGGGAGCGGTTGCGAATAAGCTTTTAAAATTCGATTCAACCGAATTCGGCGGCTCCACCATTACACAACAGCTTATTAAGAACGTTACAAACGATAAAGATCGTGACGTTATGCGCAAGCTGCGCGAGATTGTGCGCGCACTGCTTATTTCCCGCAAGCTCAGCAAAACCGAAATTCTTGAGGCCTACCTCAACACAATCTCCTTGGGCAACGGCATATGCGGTGTTCAGGTTGCGGCAAACTATTATTTCAACAAGGATGCCTCTGAGCTTACCCTTACGGAATGTGCCGCCCTTGCCGCCATTACCAAGAACCCATCAAGATACAATCCCGTTACCGAAAAGGGTGCCGTGGAAAATAGGGCACGGCGGCGCACCGTGCTTGATAAAATGCTTGAGCTTGAAATGATTTCCTACGAGGAATATGACGCGGCCTACAATACCGAGCTTAAGCTTGATGATTCGCAAAAGGACGAATACGAGGCGGATATAAACAATTATTTTGTAGATGCGCTTATTGACCAGGTTATTGACGACCTTGCCGAAAAATACAGCTTGAGCACGGATATGGCCTCTACCCTGTTTTACAACGGCGGCTTTAAAATTTACTCCACCCTTGATACCGATATACAGGCGCAAATGGAAAAGGTTTACACAAATGTTAAAACCTATTTTCCGCAAACCGTCACTATAGAGGGTGAAACCTCTCATGTGCAATCTGCAATGACAATTATGGATTATTCGGGCCATATTGTGGGAACCGTGGGCGGTGCCGGTGAGAAAACCACAAACCGCGGGCTTAACCGTGCTTTTGATTCCCCGCGTCAGCCCGGCTCCACTATGAAGCCGATCGGCGTTTATGCGCTTGCAATTGAAAAGGACCTTGTGCACTACACTTCGCAGGTGCTTGATAAACCTATAGAAAATTACACCCCCGACGGTAAAAGCGGCCCGCGCGAATGGTACGGTTATTACAAGGGCACCGTTTCGCTGAATTATGCCATAAGAAAATCAATGAACACCGTTCCCGTGCGATTATTACAGGAGGTCGGAATTACCGATTCATACGATTTTCTTGTGAATAAGCTACACTGCAAGCACATAACCGAGACTGATAAAAACCTTTCCGCGCTCGCCCTCGGGGGCACAAGCTACGGAATTACCGCAACGGAATCCGCCGCGGCTTATGCCATATTCGGAAACGGCGGAGTTTACCACAAGCCCACAACCTATTATGAAATCAAGCAGGCCAACGGCGAAACCGTTATTAAATATGATGACACCGGTGAGCAGGTAATAAGTGCGGATACCGCCACTATAATGAATCACCTGCTACAGGAGGTTGTTTACGGCAGTGAGGGCACCGGCGGCGGCATTGCGGGCTTTAACTACAAGCTTAAGGCATATGCCAAAACAGGCACCTCAAACGATTCAAACGACCTATGGATGGTAGCGGGCTCCCCCTATTATGTCGGCTCGGTTTGGTACGGTTTTGATCTTTCGCACAACATAAACAACGGCTCTGCCGCGGCAAAAATATGGCGTGATGTTATGAAAGAGGTACACAAGGGGCTTGACAAAAAGGAATTTGAGGACAGTGCCGACGTTGTAAAAAAAGGCATCGGCTATTATAAAAAGGATACCGAAATAACAAATCCGATTTATTACAACTCGTCCTCCGAATCTTCGACCTCATCATCCTCCTCGTCAGAGAGTGCTTCTTCTGCCGTTCCGCCTACGGAAAGCAGCTCATCTGCCGCTTCGTCCTCCTCGGAAAATACCTCCACAGAGCCCGAAGCTCCGACACCGGATAGCGGCACCGAGGGCACAACGGGCGAGCCCTCACCTCCTGCAACCGATCCACCCGCGGAGGAATAGTATGAGCACGGAACACAATATGCAACCCATCGCCAAAATTTATACCGATTTTCCCGAAAAATTCGGTTTGCCGCGCCAAAGCGGCTTGGTGCCGGAGCTTCGCGGGAAAATAGTATTTGAACCCCCTTTTCGCGACCCTGCGGCCGTGCGCGGGCTTGAAGCATACACCCACATTTGGCTTTTGTGGCTCTTTTCGGAAAGCCCTGTCGGGCGATTTATGCCTACAGTCCGACCGCCGCGCCTTGGCGGAAACAAGCGAATGGGTGTTTTTGCAACCCGCTCACCTAACCGACCTAATCCCATAGGTCTTTCGGCAGTGCGGCTTGAGAGCATCTGCCTTGATAAAAAGCTCGGCCCCGTAATTTCGGTTTCGGGAATAGATATGCTGAACGGAACGCCGATTTTGGATATAAAGCCGTATTTGGGCTTTGCGGATTCTCACCCCGAGGCGGTGTGTGGCTTTGCCGATGAGCACCGTGACGAAAAGCTGCGCGTCAAATTCACACAGTCGGCCGCGAACGTGCTGCCAGAAAAAGTGCAAGGTGAGCTTTGCGCAATTTTGGCCGAGGACCCGCGCCCGCATTATCAGAACGACCCGGAACGGATATACGGCTTTACCTACTGCGGGCTTGAAATCAGCTTTAAGGTTGAAAACGGACTTTTGACGGTATTAAATGCCGAAAAAAATAATTTAGTTTAATTTAATTAAGGAATGATGGCAAAATGTTTAAAATCGTTAACAAACGCAGTCTTAACCCGACTGTCACAATGATGGATATTGAGGCTCCGCTTGTGGCTGCAAAGGCCGAGGCGGGACAGTTTATAATCCTCCGCACCGATGAAGACGGTGAGCGCATACCGCTTACAGTTGCGGGGTTTGACAGGGCTGCGGGTACCGTTAAAATAATTTTTCAAATAGTGGGTGCCACCACCGAAAAGCTCAATCATAAAAATGAGGGCGATTACATTTCCGATTTTGCCGGCCCTCTCGGGCGTGCTACCGAAACCGAGGGTCTGCAAAGGGTTTGTGTTGTGGGCGGAGGTGTAGGCTGTGCCATTGCCCTGCCGATTGCCGAAAAGCTTCACGCACAAGGGTGCGAGGTGCACACAATAATCGGATTCAGAAACCGCGACCTTGTAATTTTGGAGGATGAATTTCGCGCCTGCTCCGATAAGCTTGACATTATGACCGATGACGGCTCCTACGGGCGACAGGGCGTTGTCACCGCACCCTTGGGCGAGGCTATTGAAGCGGGCGAAGCTTATGATGAGGTTATTGCAATCGGCCCGCTTGTGATGATGAAATTTGTTGTGGCAACCACAAAGCCACACGGCATTAAAACGGTGGTTTCGATGAACCCGATTATGATAGACGGCACAGGTATGTGCGGCGGCTGTAGGCTTACAGTCGGCGGAGAAACAAAATTCGCCTGTGTTGACGGCCCCGATTTTGACGGCTTTGAGGTTGATTTTGACGAGGCGGCGCGGCGCGGTGCAATGTACCGTGATTTTGAGCGCCACGCCCACACAGAGGCCTGCAATTTATTCAAGAAGGAAGTACAGTAAAATGACCGTAAATACAAGTCCCGAAAAGAACAAAATGCCCGTGCAGTTACCCGAGGTGCGCAACCGCAATTTTTCTGAGGTTGCCCTCGGTTATGATGAAGAAACCGCCCTTAAGGAGGCGGCACGCTGCCTCAATTGCAAAAATATGCCATGTGTTTCCGGTTGTCCGGTTAATATACACATTCCCGCATTTATAGAGCGCGTGCGCGAGGGTGATTTTGAAGCTGCTTACAACGTCATCTCACAGGCCTCTGCCCTGCCCGCCGTTTGCGGACGGGTTTGCCCGCAGGAAAAGCAGTGTGAAGCAAAATGTGTGCGCGGTATAAAGGGCGAGCCCGTGGGCATAGGCCGTCTTGAACGCTTTGTGGCCGATTGGCACAATGAGCACAGCACCGCCGCAGTAAAGCCGCCTGTGCAAAACGGGCACCGCGTGGCTGTGGTAGGCTCGGGACCGTCGGGACTTACCTGTGCCGGTGAGCTTGCCAAAAAGGGCTACGGTGTTACCGTTTTTGAAGCACTGCACACCCCCGGCGGCGTGTTGGTTTACGGTATTCCCGAATTTAGGCTTCCTAAGTCGATTGTTAAAAAAGAGGTTGAATCCCTTAAAGCACTCGGTGTTGAAATTAAAACAAATGTAATCATAGGAAAAACGCTGACCGTGGATGAGCTTTTCGATATGGGCTATGAAGCGGTGTTTATAGGCTCGGGTGCGGGTCTGCCGCGCTTTATGGGTATTGATGGCGAAGCACTCTGTGGTGTTTATTCCGCAAACGAATTTTTAACAAGAAATAACCTTATGAAGTCCTACAAAGAGGACAGCGCAACCCCCGTAATGCGAGCCGAAAAAACCGTTGTTGTGGGTGGCGGAAACGTGGCTATGGATGCAGCACGCACCGCAAAGCGCCTCGGTGCTGATGTTACTGTGGTTTATCGCCGCACCGAAAACGAGCTTCCCGCCCGCCGCGAGGAGGTTGAGCACGCAATGGAGGAAAAAATAGAATTTAAATTCCTTACCAACCCGATTAAAATTGAGGGTGAAAACGGCAATGTGAAAAGCATTCTCTGTGAGGAAATGGAGCTTTCGGAACCGGATGAGAGCGGCCGCGCACGCCCTGTGCCGATTGAGGGCAGTGAATACCGAATTGAAGCCGATTGCGTTATAATGGCAATAGGCACCTCCCCCAACCCGCTTATTAAATCCACAACTGCGGGGCTTGAGGTAAACCGCCGCGGCGGAATAATTGTAAACGAGGAAACCGGTGCCACCGCACGTGATGGCGTATTTGCCGGCGGTGATGCGGTTACGGGTGCCGCAACGGTAATTCTTGCAATGGGCGCGGGAAAAACAGCCGCACGCGCAATTGATGATTACATAAAAGCAAAATAAGTATAGTAAAGCTCCCCGCCAAGGCGGGGAGCTCAGTCTGTAGACAAACTACTCGGCCACAACTTTGTTTTTTCGGCGACACGTGC
>CAZKUO010000019.1:0-26916 GCA_964555975.1 uncultured Ruminococcus sp.
TAACGGTGAAAAAAGCTTGACAAAATGAATAAAGCGGTAGTATTATAATATTTGTAAAAGCGTTGAGAAGGACAGTAGCTTTTCCGTAACGGTCTTTAAAGAGAGCGCGTGCCGTCGGCTGAGAGCGGCGCAGGGCCTGTGAAAAGTGAACACCGCCTTTGAGTGCCGTGGGTTGCAACACGGACGTTTTACCTGCGTTAAGGGTAGCAAAGCGCCGTTTTTTTAAAAAACGGAACACGGGTGGAACCGCGGAGCTTGTATTTTTATGCTTCGTCCCTTATTTTTAAGGGGCGGGGCTTTATTTTTTTCGGAGGTAACAGCTATGATTAAGGTAACATTAAAGGACGGAAGCTTTAAAGAGCTTCAAAAGGGAATTTCGGCTTACGAGGCCGCAATGGAAATAAGCCCGGGGTTGGCAAGGGTTGCCTGCGCCGCAAAAATCAACGGTAAAAATGCCGACCTGCGCGACACACTTGATGAAGATTGCAGTCTTGAAATTTTAACCTTTGAGGACGATTACGGCAAGCGCACCTTCCGCCACACGGCCTCGCACATAATGGCACAGGCCGTTAAAAGGCTTTATCCCGAGGTGAAGCTTGCAATCGGCCCCGCCGTGGAGGATGGCTTTTATTACGATTTCGATACCGATAAAAAATTCACTCCCGAGGATCTTGAAAAAATAGAAGCGGAAATGAAAAAAATCGTTAAAGAAAATCTTAAGCTTGAACGGAGCCTTAAAGCCCGTGATGAAGCCAAGGCCTTTTTCACCGAAAAGAACGAGCCCTACAAGCTTTTGCTTACAGATGATATTCCCGAGGGTGAGAGCATAAGCTTTTACACCCAGGGGGAATTTACCGATTTGTGCGCCGGCGCGCACCTGATGAGCACCGGTGCCGTTAAAGCCTTTAAGCTCACCTCCGCCACGGGCGCATATTGGCGCGGAGACTCCTCGGAAAAAATGCTTTGCCGAATTTACGGCACGGCTTTCCCCAAAAGCTCTGAGCTTGAAGCACACCTTACCATGCTTGAGGAAGCGAAAAAGCGCGACCACAACAAGCTCGGGCGTGAGCTTGAGCTGTTCACAACGGCGGATGTTATCGGCCAAGGGTTGCCTATAATGCTGCCCAAGGGCGCAAAAATGATTCAGATTTTACAGCGCTTTGTTGAGGATGAGGAGGCTCGCCGCGGCTGGCAGCTTACCAAAACACCGTATATGGCCAAGCGTGAGCTTTACAAGCTTTCGGGTCACTGGGACCACTACCTCGACGGAATGTTTGTTTTGGGCGACCCCGAGGACGAAACCAAGGAATGCTTTGCCCTGCGCCCGATGACCTGCCCGTTCCAATATCAGGCATATTTGAACCGTGCACGCTCATACCGCGATTTGCCGCTTCGCTACAATGAAACCTCCACGCTTTTCCGCAATGAGGACAGCGGAGAAATGCACGGTCTTATACGTCTGCGCCAGTTCACCATATCCGAGGGTCATTTGATGTGCCTGCCCGAGCAGCTTGAAGAAGAATTTAAGGGCTGCCTGGAGCTTGCGATTTATATGCTCAAAACGCTCGGTCTTTATGATGATGTTTCATACCGATTCTCACAGTGGGATCCCAAGGACCGTGAAAAGTACATCGGCACACCCGAGCAGTGGGATGAAGCACAGGGTGTTATGAAGCGCATACTCGATCACCTTGAGATACCCTATAAAATAGGTATAGGCGAAGCCGCCTTCTACGGCCCGAAGCTTGACATTCAAATAAAGAACGTTTACGGCAAGGAAGATACACTGATAACCATTCAGATAGACCAAATGCTTGCCGAAAAGTTCGGTATGGAATATGTTGACCGTGACGGCACAAAGAAAAATCCCTATATTATTCACCGCACCTCGCTCGGTTGCTACGAAAGAACGCTGGCACTGCTTATTGAAAAATATGCGGGTGCTTTCCCGATGTGGCTGGCTCCCGTGCAGGTTAAGCTTCTCACCATTGCAGACCGCCACAGCGATTACGCGCACGAGGTTCGTCGCCGCCTTGAAGAAAAGGGCATACGCACCGAGATTGACGACCGCAACGAGAAAATCGGTTACAAAATACGTGAGGCACGCCTGCAAAAGCTTCCTTATATGCTTATAATCGGTGACAATGAGCTTGAAAACGGCACACTCTCGGTAAGAGAACGCGGCGAAAACGGCGACCTCGGCTCAATGACGGTTGAAGAATTTATTGAACGCGCGGTTGAAGAAAACAACAGCAAAGTAATTAAATAAGTGTTATAATTCGCATTATAATTCGGCGGCAGAGGGTTAAATTCCTCTGCCGCTTCAGACTGTAGACAAACTAATTAGCCGAAATTTTGTTTTTTCGGCGACACGCGCGGTGAAAAAACACCTTGTAAGCGAAAATCCGCTTATATAGCGGATTTTCAAGAAAACAGGGGTGGTATTGGCGGGGAAAGAGCGCAGTCCGAAAATCCTTGATTTTCGAGCGAGCGGCTTCCCCGTCCAAAAGAGTGCGACTTTGTCGACACTCTCCGGCGACAGAGGGTTAAATTCCTCTGCCGCTTATTTAATCCGACACTCAGAGCTTGTACCCCACTCCCGCTATATTACGTATGCTTTCACACGGAAGCAGCTTTTTTCGTATGTTGGAAATATTAACCTGCAATCTTTTTATACTGCCGCTGTCGGGGTAGTCACCCCACACGGTTTTTATTATTTCGGAATATGTGAGTACCCTGTCGGGATTTTGCGTAAGAAACGAAAGAATATTGTACTCGTTTTGCGTAAGTGCTGTTTCTTTGCCGAAAACCGCAACCCTGCGGGAATTGTAATCAACGGTCAGTCCGTCACGGCAAAACACCTCCGCTTTCAGGTATTCCTCGGAATTAATCCGCCTGCTTCTGAGTGCCGCGCGCAGTCTTGCGCAAAGCTCGGCACCGCCGAAGGGTCTTGCAATGTAATCATCCGCTCCCGAATCGAGCAGTCTTACAGCGGCAGCCTCCGTTTTAAGTGAGGAAAGCGCAAGCACGGGCAGAGATGAATTAAGCCTGATTTTTTCAAGCAGGGCGCAGCCGTTTTCAAACGAACGGTCAAGGTCAAGCAGAATAATATCCGGCACGTGTGACTTAAATACCAGCAGGGCATCGTCATACTCCGTCTTTATTACCTTGCAGCCGTTATTTTCAAGCAGCTCCGTCAGCTGTAAATCGGCTGTGCCCACCGTTAAAACCTTACATTTATTATTACTCATCCCGGCCCACCGCCCTTTCACGTACATTATAAATCATAGCCGCGCCTTTTGCAACAAAATCTTTACTGTTTCTTTACCGATAGTACTGTATAATTAAAACAGTATATATAAATTGAAGACGAACTACCAGACCACAATTTTGTTTTTTCGGCGACACGCGCGTCGAAAAAACACCTTGTAAGCGAAAATCCGCTGTGTGAGCGCATTTTCAAGAAGACAGGGGTGGTATTGGCGGGGAAAGAGTGCAGTCCGAAAATCTTTGATTTTCGTGCGAACGGCTTTCCCGTCCAAGAGAGTGCGACTTTGTCGTCACTCTCACGGTATATATTTTTATTGGGAGATGGTTTTGTGGATCCGCTTCCCCGAAGTTGCAGGGAGCTATATTTAAAGAATTACCGTGTTTGTAAGCTTCATAACCGAATTTTTCATTGTCTTATGCGGAATTAAAGCGCTTTTTGTGTTATGAAAATTAAAACGGAGGTAATTTTAAAAAAATGTTAAAACAGTTGCTTTTACAGCTTGTACTTATTTTTCTCAACGCTTTTTTTGCCGCAACCGAAATAGCGGTAATTTCCATAAACGAAAAGAAGGTTCGTGCCCTGGCGGAGGAGGGCGATAAAAAGGCCGCCAAAATGCTTAAGATAATAGATTCGCCCACGCGCTTTCTTTCAACCATTCAAATCGGAATAACACTTGCGGGCTTTTTGGGCTCGGCCTTTGCGGCGGATAATTTTGCCGAAAGGCTTTCGGAAGCAATAATTCGCCTGTTTGATATATCCCCCGCCCACAAGGGAACGGTGAATACCGTTGCGGTTGTGCTTATCACAATTGTGCTTTCTTATTTCACCCTTATTTTGGGCGAGCTTGTGCCGAAAAGAATTGCAATGAAGCACAAGGAGAAGCTGGCGAATGCCGTTTGCGGGGTAATATCCTTTCTTGCGGCGGTGCTCAACCCGATAATATGGTTCTTAACCGCTTCCACAAATGCGGTTTTAAGGCTTATAGGCATTGACCCCAACGAAAAGGAGGAGCCTGTTTCCGAGGAGGATATTGTGCTTATGCTTGATGCCGGCGCGGATGAGGGTAGCCTTAACGAGAACGATATTGAATACATTAAAAACGTCTTCAAGCTGGATACGCTGACGGCGGAAAATGTTATGACCTCACGCAAATCCATTATTTCGGCCTCGCTTGACAGCACCGATGAGGAAATACTTGCAATAATCAATGATGAGGGGTATTCGCGCATACCGATATTTGACGGGGATGTAGACCACATAGTGGGTATACTGCACGCACGTGATTACCTTATAGGCCGCACCGAGGCGGACTTTAATTTAAACCGAATATTGCATCAGCCCGAATTTGTGCCCGAAACCGTAAGCCTTGATTCGCTCTTTAAGGATATGCAAAAGACCCACGCCCATATGGTTGTGGTTGTTAACGAATACGGTGAAACTGCCGGTATTGTAACAATGGAGGATATTTTAGAGGAGCTTGTCGGCGAAATTTGGGACGAACGCGACGAAGAAATAACCGAATTTCAAAAGCTTGCCGAAAACAGCTACAGGGTGCTTTCCACCGCCTCTATTGAGGATTTTAAGGAATTTTTCGACATAGCCGATGATGAGCTTGATACCGATGCCACAACGGTTAACGGCTGGCTTTCGGAAATGAGCGGTGAAATACCCGAGGAGGGCTACAGGCTCGAATTTAAAAATCTTTTGATAACCGTAACCAAGGCCGATGACCTTATGACACACGAAATAACGGTTGAAGTAACCGAAGCGGATCGTGAGGCTGCCGAAGCCGCCGCAGATTAGGCTTAAGCCGTTACGATTTATATTTTGATTTAACCGACAAACAGCAAGCCGGAGCCTTTGCAGATACCGAGGCTTCGGCATTTTTTTCGGAGGAAAATTTATGTATGATGAATTGACACAGGTGGATATAGACAAGCTGAAGGATGAGCTTGAATACAGGATAACACACCTGCGCCCGGAAATTCTGGAGGAGGTAAAGCTTACCAGAAGCTACGGTGATTTGAGCGAAAATGCGGAATATCACGCCGCAAAGCGGGAGCGCGGTAAAAACGAGAGCCGCATAAGGTATTTGCGCAATATGATTAAAACCGCAAAGCTTATAGAGCCGAAAAGCCGCCCCGACGAAATAGGCCTGTTTGATACCGTAGAGTATTTCGTTGAGGAGGACGGCACTACGGAAAGCGTGAGAATAGTGACCTCGCTCAGGCAAAATTCTCTTGAACGGCTTATAAGCAGATTTTCACCTATGGGGCGCGCCCTTATGGGCAAAAAGGTCGGTGACCGCGTGCAGGTGGAAATTGACGCCGGCTACAGCTATTACATTGTAATACGCTCGGTAACCAAGGGCGCGGATGATGCGAGCCTTGAAATACGCAAATATTAATACTTTTTCAAAAAATATCAATTCGTTGTTGAAATTGGGATATAAAAGAATTATACTGTTAAGTAATCAACACTTCGGGGGAATTTTAATGCTTAGAAAAATTTTAACATCAATTACGCTTGCGGCCTTATTGCTTTCACTTTCGGCTTGCGGCAAGCCCGCGGACAGGCTCAGTGTAGACCGTGGTGACGAGCCCTCCTATTCATCGTCCGAGCCCGAGCCCGTTACATATAAAAACCCGCTCACGGGTATTTCGGGCATATCAAAGGAAAAGGCCGAGAGCCGGCCTGTTGCCATAATGATAAACAACATAACAACCGCACAGCCCGTGCAAACGGGGCTTTCCGCGGCCGATATAATTTACGAAACCGAGGTTGAGGGCGGCATAACCCGTCTTTTGGCGGTATTTCAGGATGTGACTGCGGCCGAAAAAGTCGGCAGCATTCGCTCGGCGCGCTACCCCTATGTTGACCTTGCAATGGGTCATAACGCAATTTACATTCATTGCGGGCAGGACAATACCTATTGTGCACCCCACCTTAAGGATACGGATGATGTTGACCTTATGTCCAAAAACTACGGTGTGCGCCTTAAAAACGGCTTGGCCTCGGAGCACACGCTCTATGTTTACGGCGAAAAGCTTTGGTCTTCACTTGTGAGTGACGGTCACAAAACCTCCGCCGAGAATACTTCCTGGGTCAATTTTGCCGATGAGGACGAAGCCAACCTGCTTGACGGCACCGCCGCAACCGTAAATATACCCGCCTCGGCAAGCTATAAAACGGTGTTTAAATATGACACCGCAACCGGTAAATACACACGCTATTTCGGCAATACCGTCCGCAAGGATTATTTCACCGGAGAAGCGGTAGCTGTGAAGAACGTTTTTGTGCTTTCAACCACCATACGCAACTATGCCGACAATTATCACAGAGAGGTGTTGCTTGAGGGCGGCAACGGCTATTATTGCACAAACGGAACCTATACACCCATAAAATGGAGCAAAGGCTCCGCTTCAAACGGCTTTAAATTCACAAAGGCAGACGGTTCCGCGCTTAAGGTAAGCGCGGGTAACAGCTGGGTCAGCCTTATAAGCACGGCCTACACCCCCACCTTTGAATAATTTTTTGCCTTTCCTGAGGTAGCACACCGAACAAATCCGACATAAAATATTACGGGATAATAAAAAATATTTGATTAAATTCCCCTAATACAGGCAAAGCTATTATCGGCACGACACATCACTGCAATGTCGGTCTGTATTAATAAATACTGTCGGAGTGTGAAACAGGAATGAATAATATTAAGCGCGGAGAAATATACTATGCCGATTTAAGTCCCGTTGTAGGCTCGGAGCAGGGCGGTGTAAGACCTGTACTTATAATACAAAACGACGTGGGAAACAAATACAGCCCAACGGTTATTGCCGCCGCAATAACCAGCCGGCGTGATAAAACCGATTTGCCCACACACATTTCGGTTAATGCGGCGGGTTGCGGGCTTGCAAAGGATTCCGTTGTTTTGCTGGAGCAGGTGCGCACAATAGACAAGCAAAGGCTTAAGGAAAAAATGGGCTCGCTTGATATTGGCTCTATGGGTCGCGTGGATCGAGCACTTTCGGTAAGCTTCGGCCTTATGTAGCTTTTATCCTTTGTAAAATTTTATTGCAATCACCCAAGCGGCTGTGTATTTGAAGCATACAGTCACTTGGGTGATTTTTTACTCGGGCAAGCAAGTACAAATCACTTTTACCCCCCGACTATTAACACAGAGCCTTTATTTTACAGGCATATTTCCGCATTTCGGGATATATACTTGACAGAGCCGCAGTTAAATGATATAATGCCAAGGACGATAAGTTATTTTTCCTTTTATGTGAAGGCATAGCTCAGTTGGTTAGAGTACCTGCTTGACATGCAGGGGGTCGGTGGTTCAAGTCCACCTGTCTTCACCAAAAACCCGTTCTCTTACAAGAGAGCGGGTTTTTACTTTTATAAATCATGACTGCCGGCAGAACTGAGATTTCACCGAACAATCTGCCACTTGCAAGTGTGCCGCCATTGCCCGAATTGTGCAAATTTGTACTTTCAGCCTACCTTGTGTAAAGGAGGCCTTATTGGTCTGTGCAATTTTGCCCCGGCCCCATGGCGTAAAAATAGCAATTCAGTGTTTTTAAAAATCCAATTCGCCAAGCTTCGGGATTTCTTGATACATCGAAAAATTCCCTTTCGGCACATTGCCGAAAGGGAATTGTTTTTCTAAATCATATTAAGTTTTAATACGGCGAAGTTGCCGAGTTTATCCTAAAATACTAACCTTGAACGGTTTATTTAAATACTTATTTATCGAAAAAATCAACAATTGAATATCGCTGTCAAAAAAGGATTTACCCGCAAAGCCGTTTATTTGAAATGTACATTGGTATCACCCGTATAGATTTATTTGAACTGAGACTTCCTCACGAACATAATTATCACCTTTTCGGGTCGTTTATCTCAAAATCATAAAGATTTATAATATCAATTCAGTGCCGCCTGCCGCGACTGCCTTTTAATTACTTCATCGGACTCACCGCTTTCGTTTATTTTTGGTTACTTGCCGGTGGAGCTTCCTCCCACATTTCGGTTTTCAACTCCTTTCTTGTTTTCTGTGTCTTTATTATAATGCATAGTTTCTAATTTGTCAAGCATTTTTTCAAAAAAATTAGTAAATATTTTTAAAGTATGGATTATCAAGCCGAATTTCCTTGCAGATGCCATACGGCAAATTAATTCTTTTTTTCTAAAATCCGCTCCCGAAAATATTGACATATCGCGTCGAAAAATATATAATGTAACTTGAGATTTTATACATAACATTAAAGGGGCGGAATATGGTTAAGCTACGTAAATTTTTCTGTATTTTTCTATCCTTTGCAATACTTACCGCTACTGCGCTCTGCTGCGGAATTACCGCTTCGGCCGAGAGCAGAATAGGCTATGTTGATGCCACGGGTGTAAATATGCGCGAAAAGCCGACTACGGGCAGTGCCGTTGTGCTGTCGGGTCTGTCGCACGTTTATGTCACCGTTACGGGTGAAGAAAAGGATTCGAGCGGTGTTTTATGGTACAAGGTGGAGTATAACGGTAAAACCGGTTACATTTGCTCTGCTTATCAGGGTGCAACACTCGTGAAAATAATCGAGCCGACGGTCGATAAAAGCTTTGAGGAGCAGTTAAAGGCCTTTCCAGAAAGCTACCACCCGGCGTTGCGGGCGCTTCACGCGATTTACCCGAACTGGACCTTTGCGGCGGATAATATTGATATGACACTTGATGAGGCCGTGGCACTTGAAGCAACCCGAAAGCTGGTTCAAAACACAACCAAGAAATCCTGGTTTTCAATGGGCCCCGGTGCTTATGATTACGGAAACAAAAGCTGGGTTCCGCATGACACAAACTGGTATGTAGCCTCGCGAGAGGTTATAAGCTACTATATGGACCCGCGCAATTTCCTTGAAAGCAACACGGTTTTTACCTTTATGCTTCAGGGCTATGACCCTGCCGTGCAAACCGAGGCAGGTCTGCGCAAGATAGTCGGCGGCACCTTTTTGGATACGGATGACTATGTGAAATGGCTTACAAATGCCGCAATTCAGAGCAAGGTCAGCCCCTATGTTTTGGCCTCGAAAATATTGCAGGAGCTCGGTAGAAGTCAAGACCTTGAAAGCACCTCAAGCTTTATTTCGGGCAATTACCCCGGCTATGAGGGATATTACAATTATTACAATATAAATGCCACGGGCAATTCCACACCCGAAAAAATTCAAAAGGCACTGCAATATGCCAAGGACAAGGGCTGGGACACCCGCGAAAAAGCAATTACGGGCGGAGCCGAATTTTGCGGAAACGGCTACATATCAAAAGGGCAGAATACATATTATTATATGGATTTCAACATAAAAAATCCCGTGGAAATCTGGCACGAGTATGCCGGTGCCGTGCACGATGCCTCATCGAACGGTAAGCTGCTTTCCTCTGCCTACACGGGCGATACCCAATCGGTTGCAAGCTTTTTGATACCGGTTTACAAAAATATGGGTGCGGTGGCAGAGCTGCCCGAAAAAACCGATAAGCTTAACAACTATTATTTCGATTCGATTTCGGTTGCGGGGCTGACACCCACCTTTTCAAGGTTTACATTTTCCTATGACCTGAAAATTTCGGCCGGTGCCACGGTTTCAACCAGAACCGTTAAGCTTGCGGTGCCGAGCGGTGCCTCCTATGCGGGGGCGGCGCATTTCAGCCTTAAAAAGGGGCAAAACACCCTTGCGCTGACGGTTAAGGCAGAAACGGGCTACACAACGGATTATATAATAAATATTTTGGCCGGTGAAGACTGTGTGCTCTATATTGATACGGGCGGAGGAATAACACCTGTTGCCCCCGATACCGGCACCACTCCGGAGCCACCTAAGCCCGAGGAACCCGAAAAGCCCACAGTTCCCGAGCCGCCGAAGCCCGAGAAACCGGAAACGCCGAGCGAGCCGACGGTGCTTAAGGGTGACACCAACGGTGACGGTGTTATAAACGGGCGTGACCTTGCAAACGTGCAAATGCACATTATAGGTGTTAAAAGCTTAAGCGAAGCCGCATTGACAGGTGCCGACACCAACGGCGACGGTCTTGTGAACGGGCGCGACCTTGCGAATATACAAATGCACATTATAGGCATTAAATCACTTACTTAAAAGAAACGGGGATTTACTATGAAAAAAGCATTCACGAAAATATTTTCCTTTTTCGCGGCGGCGGTTTTAATTGCGGGAGCGGCGGCGGTTTATTCATCTGCCGAAAATGCCATTATAGCCTTCAGCAATTCAAAGCCCGCAGTGGGAGACAGCATAACCGTGACCGTAACCCTTAATCCGGGTAAAAAAATGTACGGAACCGATTTTACGGTTTCCTACAATGCCGACGTTTTAACCTACAACAGCGCCGATTGCTCGGCAAATGCGGCGGGCGCGGGCATTGTTAAGGCAGCTCCGGCTCCCGCGGGCGAAACAAAGGTGTCCTATAAATTTACCTTTACCGCCAAGGCGGCAGGTGCCTCGGTAATTTCGGTAAACGGCGGTGTTTACGGCGAAACCGAGGATTACACAGTGGGTGCCTCTGCCACACTCAATGTTTCGGATGCAACCAAATCGGGTGTTGCCACGCTTAAAGCCCTTTCGTTAAGCTCAGGCAAGCTCTCCCCCGCATTTAACGCAAACAAAACAAGCTACACCGCAAGTGTGGCTTACGAGGTTGAAAGCTGTAAGGTTTACGCCACCGCGACCGATGCGGCGGCAACCGTGGCCGTTGACGGAAAGGAAGCCCTTGCTGTAGGTAAAAACACCCGCACGGTAACCGTTACTGCACAAAACGGCACACAAAAAACCTACACCATAGTAATAACACGCCTTAAAAAGAATGAGGAACCCGCCGTAAGTGAGCCTGCGGATGCCGACCCCGATGAGCCGACCCTGCCCGAGGAGGATCCGACAGAGGCGATTATAGATGACGGAATTTACCGCATTGCAAGCGACCTTACCGGCATAAATTTGCCGAACGGCTTTTCGGCAGTTACGGTTACACGCAAAAACGGCGAGGTTGCCGCTGCGCAAAGCCCCGACGGAAAATACACCGTTTACTATCTTAAGGCGGACAGCAGCGACGTATACGTTCCCTATACCCTCTCAAAGGACGGCGAAAGCTTTGAAAAATTAAAATATGCCGTATTTGGGAATAATACATATATCTTTGCGGATATTCCCGCAAACCGCACCGTGCCCGAGGACTTTTACAAAACGGGTGTTACAATAGGTGATTGCGATATAATGGCCTATAAAAGCCCCGATGCCGCCTACACCGATTATTATTACACCTACTGTTATTTTAACGGTGCCTATGCAACCTACCGCTATGACAGCCGTGAAAACACCCTGCAGCGCAGTCCCGAGTTTGTTTTGACCGCCGCAGGCGATAAAGAGACAAACACGGATATGGACTTTATTGCACGCTACAACAGCCTTACTGTTAATGCCAAGGTTGTGGTGTGGGGTATGCTGCTATTACTTGTGGGCGGAATTACCCTTGCGGTGCTGCTTATTGTGCGTTTCCTGCACCCGTTGGGCAACAGTGGCGACGATTTCGATTTTGAAAGCAGCATATTCAGCACGGAGGATTTTGAGGATGTTACGGTAAGTGACGGCGCGGAAGCGGAAAACGCAAGCGAAGAAAATACAACAGACAACGAGGAAAATTAAGCAATGAGCATTGAAAAAGGAATACATTATATCGGCGTAAACGACCGCGAAATTGAGCTTTTTGAGGGGCAGTTTGACGTGCCGAACGGTATGGCATACAATTCGTATGTTATAGTTGATGAGAAAATCGCCGTTATGGATACGGTGGAAAAGAGCTTTACCGCACAGTGGCTTGAAAATTTAAAAAGCGTGCTCGGCTGCAAAGAGCCGGATTACATTGTGATTCAGCATATGGAGCCCGACCACTCTGCGGGGCTTGCGGACTTTTTGAAGGAATACCCCGAGGCGGTTGTTGCGGCAAATGCAAAGGCCTTTACCATGATTGACAGATTTTTCGGCGTGGGTCTTTGCAAAAACAAGCTTGTTATAAACGAGGGTGACACGCTTTCACTCGGTACACGCGAGCTTAAGTTTATTTTTGCGCCAATGGTGCATTGGCCCGAGGTTACCGTGACCTATGTTGCGGCAGATAAGGCACTTTTCTCGGCGGATGCATTCGGCAAGTTCGGCACGCGTGACATAGACGAGGACTGGGCGTGCGAGGCGAGAAGATACTATTTCGGAATAGTGGGAAAATACGGTGCACAGGTTCAGGCTTTGTTGAAAAAAGCCTCTGCCCTTGAAATTGAAAAGATTTATCCCCTGCACGGTCCCGCGCTTACCGAGAATATAGGCTGTTATTTGCGGCTTTATGATATTTGGTCCTCCTACGGGGTGGAAAGTTACGGAATTTGAATTGCCTACACCTCGGTTTACGGCAACACCGAAAGGGCCGTAAAGCTGCTTGCCGAGAAAGCAGAGGCACGCGGCGTAAAGGTAGCTTTAAGTGACCTTGCGCGCTGCGATATGGCCGAGGCCGTGGAGGATGCTTTCCGTTACGGTAAGCTTGTGCTTGCAACCACCACCTATAACGGAGATATTTTCCCCTTTATGCGCCATTTTATTGATGCTTTGACAGAGCGCAACTATCAAAACCGCACGGTAGCATTTATGGAGAACGGCACCTGGGCACCGATAGCGGCCAAAAAAATGCGCGGCTTGCTTGAAGCGTGCAAAAATATAACCTTTGCAAATACTGTAGTTACCGTAAATTCCGCGCTTGACAATGCGGCACTTGAAGCAATAGAAGTGCTTGCAGATGAGCTTTGCGGTAGTGTGACAGGGACTTGAACCTGTCACACCGGGCAAGCGAGAATAAATCCGAATCTGCCTGAAAAGGCGTATTTTAGGCGTATTTTCACTTGTCGTCTTTGTAAGGCGAAAGCCTTACTGCATCCTCCGCATAAAAATCCACAAAAAAATACACTCTTTTCAGGTCGTAGATTTTTTCCGTAACGGATTTTTTGCAGAGCGAGGCACAAAACGCAGTAAATCCTGACGGATTTACGAGTATTTTAACAAGGCTATGCGAGAAATCCGCACGTAAAAAACAGGTTCGGATTTATTCTCACTTGCCTAAATAAGAGGGATAAGAATGAGGATAACCGTTGTAGGCTGCGGCAAGGTAGGTTGCACCATTATCGAATCGCTTTTGGCCGAGGGGCATGATATTCTTGCAATGGATAATAATCCCGAGGTTGTAGCCGAAATTTCAAACATTTACGATGTTATGACACTTTGCGGCAGCGGAACCGATGCCGATGCACTGATTGAGGCAGAGGCCGATAAATGCGAGCTTTTGATAGCCGTTACAGGCTCCGATGAATTTAATATGCTGAGCTGCTTTATAGCAAAGCGGCTCGGTACTGCGCACACCGTGGCGCGAATCAGAGGCCCCGAATATAACGACAAAAGCTTGAGCTTTCTCAAAAAAGAGCTTGACCTTTCAATGGCGGTAAACCCCGAAAGGCTTGCGGCGCATGAGCTTTTCAATGTTTTAAAGCTTCCCTCGGCCGTTAAGGTGGAAACCTTTTCCCGCGGAAATTTTGAAATGGTGGAGCTTTACCTTAACGAGGATAGTCACCTTGACGGAATGAGCCTTACCGAGCTTCGCCGCAAAAATCCCGGCAGCTTTCTTATTTGCGCTGTGGAGCGCGACGGCGAGGTTTATATTCCCGACGGTAATTTTGTGCTTAAAAGCGGTGATAAAATAGGCATAACCGCCGCCTCAACCGAAATTCCACGCTTACTTAAGGGCCTCGGCCTTTTGCAGCGCCGTGCACGCTCGGTTATGATACTCGGTGCCACGCGCACCTCCTACTATCTTGCAAAGCTGTTAACCGCCGCGGGAAATGCGGTTAAAATAATAGATGCCGACCGTGAGCGTTGCCGTGAATTCAGCGAAATACTGCCGGAGGCGGTTATTATAAACGGTGATGCGGCACACCAGGAGCTGCTGCTTGAGGAAGGCATACGCCATGTTGATGCCCTTGCGGCACTCACCGGTCTTGATGAAGAAAACATACTGCTTTCCTACTTTGCACTTGAGCAAAGGGTTCCCAAGGTTATTGCAAAAATAACCCGCTCCGAATTTACGGGCACGGCCGAGAGACTGGGAATAGACACCATTGCCTCCCCCTTAAAATCGGTTGCGGACGTTGCCGTGCGTTACGCACGCGCGCTTGAAAATTCACTCGGCAGCCCCGTGGAAACGCTTTACAAGCTTATGAACGGCAATGCCGAGGCGCTTGAATTTAAGGTTTCGCCCGATTGCGGGCTTATAGGTATTCCGTTTAAGGAGCTTCCCACAAAGCGCAACATACTTGTAGCGGGAATAATCCGCGGCAGAAAAACCATAATCCCCACAGGTGAGGATATGCTCAAAAGCGGCGACAGAGTTGTGATAATTTCCGCAGGCCGCCACTTAAACGAGCTCTCCGATATTGCGGAAAAGCAGAGGTAAAGATACTATGAATCGCAGAATGGTTTTCAATGCGGTGGGAATTGTGCTGACGGTAGAGGCGGCACTTTTGATGTTGCCCGCCGCCACAGCGCTTATTTACGGAGAGACTGCCGATTTTTTTGCCTTTTTGATTGCGGCCGCAATAAGCCTTGTAATCGGGCTTCTGCCCAAGCTGCTTTTAAAGCCCAAAACCCACGTGATATATGCCAAAGAGGGCTTTATAATAGTGGCGTTCACCTGGATTATGCTCTCCCTTATCGGGGCAATACCCTTTGTGCTTACGGGTGCCGCCGCTCCGGCAGATGCTTTTTTTGAAACCGTAAGCGGCTTCACCACGACCGGTGCCTCTGTAATACGGGATGTTGAAGCACTCGGCCACGGTATTCTGTTTTGGCGTAGCTTTACCCACTGGGTTGGCGGAATGGGCATAATAGTTTTTGTTATGGCGATTTTGCCCAACGTTTCGGAGCGCCCCATTCACATTTTAAGAGCGGAAATGCCGGGTCCCATAATCGGTAAGCTTGTGCCCAAAATAAAGGATACCGCGCTGATACTTTACTTAATTTACATTGTAATGACCGCAATTGAGGTTGTTTTGCTGTGCCTCGGTGGTATGAGCTTCTTTGAAAGTCTGATTCATTCGTTCGGCACGGCGGGCACGGGCGGCTTCGGCATAAAGCGTGACAGTATTGCCGGCTATTCACCCTATTCACAGTGGGTTATAACCGTGTTTATGCTTCTGTTTGCCGTAAACTTCAATCTTTATTACCTGCTGCTGCTCAAAAAATTCAAGGCAGTGTTCACAGGCAGTGAGCTGTGGTGCTACATCGGAATAGTTTTAACCTCAACCGCACTTATAGCCTACAACACACGCCACCTCTTTTCGGGATTTTCCGAAACGGTAAGAGCGGCGGCCTTTCAGGTTGCCGCGATTATATCCACCACAGGCTACGCCACAACCGATTTTAACCTTTGGCCGGGATTTTCAAAAAGCATTTTGCTGCTGCTTATGTTCATAGGCGGCTGTGCCGGCTCCACTGCGGGCGGCATTAAGGTTTCGCGCATTGTTTTGCTGTTTAAGATGATAAAAAATGAGCTTAAGCGTATGCTTCACCCGCGCGCGGCAATTTCACTGCGGCTTGAGGGCAAGGTTATAGACGGGGCCACCCGCCAAAACGTAAGCAATTACTTTTTAATATACTTTGTTTGCTTTTTTGCGGCTTTTCTTGCAATAAGCCTTGAGCCCTTTGATTTTGAAACAAATTTCACGGCGGTTGTAACCTGCTTTAACAATGTGGGTCCGGGCTTCGGTATGGTAGGGCCCACGGGCGGCTTTGCCGATTACTCAACCCTTTCAAAGCTTGTGTTTTCCTTTGCAATGCTGCTCGGCAGGCTTGAAATATTCCCGATTATTATAGCCTTTTCCCCCTCGGCCTGGGGCCGAAACCGATAAATTATTTATGCCTCCCACGCTTTTATGATAAGGGAGGCTTTTGCTTTATTTTTCAAAAAAATGTAACCCGAGTATAATTTTTCCTGTCTTAATCAGTGAGGGGGCGAAAAAATTGGAGGACAGCAAAATAATAGAACTGTTTGAGCAGCGTGACGAGGCGGCAATAAGCGAGGCCGAGCGTAAATACGGCCAACGCTGCCGTGCGGTTGCATTCGGTATTTTGCAAAGCCATGAGGATGCAGAGGAGGTTGTAAGCGACACCTGGCTTAACGCCTGGTCGGCCATACCGCCCGCAAGCCCCAAAAGCCCCGGGGCTTTTTTCGCCAAAATAGCGCGTAATCTTGCCGTAAACCGAATTGAGCACCGCTCGGCGCAAAAGCGCGGCGGGGGCTTCGGTGAGCTTTGCGGTGAGCTTGAGGAATGTATACCCTCGCCCCACAGCACCGAGGATACCGTAGATGCGGCACTGCTTACAGAGCTGATAAACAAATTTTTATCGACCGAGAACGCCGCGCGGCGAACGGTGTTTTTAAAGCGCTATTGGCAAATGCTGTCCGTTGCCGAGATTGCGCGTGAAACGGGATTTTCCGAAAGCAAGGTAAAAGCATTGCTTATGCGCACCAGAAGCGCCCTCAAGGTATTTCTCGAAAAGGAGGATTTTAACGTATGACGGGAAAGGATATTCTAACCGCCCTCGGCGGTACCGATGAAAAATATATTGAAGAATGCTTTACACAGAGAAAACGCGGAAAGGCCGAAATAATAAGGCTTTGCGCGGCCGCGGCCTGCCTTGCCGTGACTGCGGCGGGGGTATTTGCGGCCGTTACCGCACTGAACAATAATGCGGAAATGCTTGACAATTTAGAGGAAAGCTTCGGAACAGGCGATGTTAAAGAGAATGCCGCAAACGACAGCTACGGATATTCCGAAGAATTTGACGGAGATTACTCTACTGTAACCGACGGAGCCGCGGCACTCGTACCAAAGTGGGAGGAGCGCAGCATTACAAGCAAATTCAGCAAAATCAGCTCGGGTAACGGTAAATACTCAGCCTGTGCCGCTGTTGCCGAGACCGGGAAAATAGGCGCGTTTATAGAAAAAACGGTCGTCACCGGGCGAGACGAGGGCTACACCGAAAAGGAATACACCCAAAATGCCGAGCTTTACGAGCTTCGCGGCATAGCAAAGGAAGCGGCGCTTGCAGTTAAATACGAGGGAGATGAGAATTTCTACATCTGCCAAAGCTACACCTACAAGGCTGCCACTCTTGAGCGCCTTATAACCGACTTGGGGCTTGAAAAAAATCTTAAATTCACCTCTGTAGGCGCTTATATAAGAAAGAACGACAAGGTTTCAAGGGAAATAAAGTATTCGGGCTGGAGCGCGAATAAAATCACCGAGCTGCTGCTTGCCTGTAAAGCCGCAAGGTCGGCCGATGAAACCGAAGTGCCATGGTTTTCGGCCGATGTTCAAATTAATGCCGAAATCGAAGCACTCGGTCAAGCAGGCGCCTATATTGCAATAAGCCGTGACGGATATTTGGAAACAAATATTCTAAGCACGGGTAAGCTGTTTTTCATAGGCAAGGCGGCGGCAGAGCGCTTCACCGAATATTTTGAAAACGAATGTGAGGCCGAAACCCTGCGAACCTACAGCTTTTCATATAATTCAGGGGATATCGGTGAAGCCTGCACAAGCAGTGCGGTTACCTCACCGTATATACCTTAATGCAAACGGAAATGTGAACGGGAGGATTAAAAAATTATGAAGCAGAATTTAACTACCATTTTAATGAATATAACCGCCGCAGTGCTTTGTGCGATTATTGCGATAACCGCAGGCGTGCTTATCCGCCGCGGCAGTAAAGCCGGCGGGAGCACACCCACCGAGGCCGAAAACTACGATGAGATTTACAAAGCGGTACAAAATGCCGTGAATAAATCCGATATTTCGCTCTATGCCAGAGACGGTTTGGGATTTTCCTCGGCAGCAATCAACGAGCAGGCTGCCGATTACGATGTGGCCGAGGGTGCCTCCGATGGTACCAAAGGCAGTGACTACAGCAAAACAAACACCCAAACCGAGGGCGTGGACGAGGCCGATAAGGTTAAAACCGACGGCAGATATATTTATGTGCTGTCAAGCTTCAGCTCATATTACCGCGTAAGGATTGCGGATACCGATACGGGGCTTAAGCAGCTCGGCGATATAAGCGAGAATGATTTTTACGCCCTGGATATGTTCCTTGCGGACAACAGGCTTGTGGTTTTGGGCAGTGCCCAATACGGAAAGGAATGTAAGGCAACCGTTTGGGATATTTCAAACCCCGAAGCCCCCGTGAAGCTGAGAGAAATTCATCAAAGCGGCGAATATACCGATTCAAGGCTTATAGCTGACAAGCTTTACCTAATCTCAACTTATCGTCCCAATGCGGGAACAATTGAAAAAACCCGCCCCGAAACATATGTACCCTCCATAACCTGCGGAGAGCAGGACGGCACCGTGACGGCCGACAGCATTTACATCGGCGGCAACTGCAATAACGCCTGCTACACCGTTACCGCGGCCTACTCCGTTACCGACGGAAGGCTTATTTCCACAAAATCCCTGCTCGGTGGCGCCGACACGGTATATGCCTCACGTGAAAGCATAATAATCGCCGCCCAAATCAGCTACAACGAAACTGCCCTTACAAGGCTTAAAATTTCCGACGGTGAAATAAATCTTGCCGCCTCGGGCACGCTTGCGGGCACCCTGCTCAATCAATTTTCGATTGACGAATACAAGGGCTATTGCCGCTTTGTGATTACAAAGCAAACAGGCACAAGCACCGCCAACGAGCTTATTGTAACAGACGGTGATTTAAAGGAAACGGGCAGAACGGGTGACTTGGCTCACGGTGAGCGTGTTTATTCGGTTAGATTTATGGGGGATGCGGCATATTTTGTAACCTTCAGAGAAACCGACCCGCTTTTCAGTGCCGACCTTTCAAATCCGGCCGAGCCGAAAATAATAGGCTCACTTAAAATTCCGGGCTTTTCGGATTACCTTTTCCCCTATGGCAACGGCCGACTTTTAGGTGTAGGCAGAGAAGCGGATGAAAAAGGAGCCGTAACAGGCCTAAAGCTTTCGCTTTTTGATATTTCCGACCCCGCAAACGTAACCGAAAGCGCAAAAACGGTGATTAATGCTTTTTATTCCGAGGCAAATTACAATCACAAGGCCACCCTTGCGGATTATAATAAAAATCTGATTGCCCTGCCCATTGGCACAAATAAACTGCACATATATTCGCTAAATCCCGACGGCAGCGGCTTCACCCTCCGTGCGGAGCTCACCCTCGACGGACGTTCCGAGCTGTTCCGCGGCCTGTATATAGGCGATTTGTTCTATGCCGTATCGGACACCCGAATTTCAGAATTTAAAATTGACGGGTTTGAAAAAACCGATGAGCTTATTTTCAAATAATATCACACCGCAATCGGAGCCTCGCGCTCCGATTGTTTTTCTATTGAAAACCACAAATTAGAACTTAAAAAAATGGTTAATTTGTAATTGTGACCAATTTTTAAAAAAAGCCGCGAAATTTGTTGACTTAAGTCCGCCGATGTGTTAATATACGCTTGTAATCAGTTGAATAAGTTTGCCGATATAGGTTTGGATTAATGGCCCAAATGTTTCTACCGCACGCCGTATAAGTTGCGACTATTGGCGGAGTAAGGCTTCACAGCCTCTCCATTTGCATTTTCCGTTTTCGGAGGGTGCTGTATCGGTGAACAGACTTGTATTTTAAGTCTGTTTTTTCTTTTTCAGCGGTTATTAATTCACGAAAAAGGGGCATATTCCGTTGAAAGCCTTGGAAGAAAAAATTCTTAAAGAGGGAAAGGTTCTTCCCGGCAACATATTAAAGGTCGGCTCCTTTCTCAATCACCAAATAGATGCCGACTTCACCATGGAAATGGGCCGCGAGATTGCTCGCCTCTTTGCAGATGACGGTGTTACCAAAATTCTCACAATAGAAACCTCCGGTATACCGATTGCAGTTGCGGCCGGTGCGGCAATGCACTTGCCCGTTGTGTTTGCCAAAAAGCACAAATCCGGCAATATTTCGGATGATGTTTATTCCGCAACGGTTCACTCCTACACCCACGGCACCGATTACAATGTGGTTGTTGAAAAACAGTTTTTAAACAATGGTGACAAAATACTTTTGGTAGACGATTTTCTTGCAAACGGCAAGGCGCTTTTGGGGCTGATTGATATAGCCGTTCAGGCGGGTGCCAAGGTTGCGGGTGCCTCCTGTGCGATTGAAAAGGGCTTTCAGCACGGCGGTGACGGGCTCAGGGCCGACGGAATTAAGGTCGAGTCACTTGCTGTTATAGACAGTATGGAAAACGGAGCTATAGTTTTCCGCAGATAACGGATAATTGCGGTTTACCGCTTATCAAATAAAAATAATTTTTCGGAGGAAAAAATTATGAAAAAACTAATCGCTGTTCTTATGACTCTGGCAATGCTTTTTGCATTTGCAGGGTGCGGTTCTTCTGACAACAAAGAAGACAAGGATTCTTCCAAGCTCACAGTAGGCTTTATCTTCCTGCATGATGAGCAGTCAACCTATGACAAGAACTTTATGGATGCCGCTAAAGCTGCTTGCGACGCAATGGGTGTTAAGTATGTTCAAAAGACACAGATACCCGAGTCCAAGGATTGCTACGATGCCGCAGTAGAGCTTGTTGAGGTTGAAGACTGTGACGTTATCTTTGCCGACTCCTTCGGTCATGAATCTTTCTTACTTGATGCAGCTAAAAAATATCCCGATGTTCAGTTCTGCCATGCAACAGGCACACAGGCCCACACAGCAGGCGTTAAGAACTTCCACAATGCATTCGCTTCCATTTACGAGGGCCGTTATCTTGCCGGTGTTGCCGCAGGCTTAAAGCTCAACGAAATGATTGAAGCAGGCAAAATCACTGCCGACAAGGCAAAGATGGGCTATGTAGGCGCATTTACCTTTGCTGAGGTTATGTCAGGTTACACTTCCTTCTACCTCGGTGCAAAATCTGTTTGCCCCACTGTAACAATGGATGTTAAGTTCACCGGTTCTTGGTATGATGAGCAGAAGGAAAAGGAAGCAGCTCAGGCTCTTATCAGCGGCGGTTGCGTTCTTATCAGCCAGCACGCCGACTCAATGGGTGCTCCTACCGCTTGCGAGACCGCAGGTGTTCCCAACGTTTCCTACAACGGCTCAACAATTGCCGCTTGCCCGAATACCTTTATCATTTCTTCGAGAATTGACTGGACTCCTTACTTCAAGCATATGATCGAGTGCGTAAGAGACGGTAAGGAAATCGAAACCGACTGGACAGGCACAATCGATACAGGCTCTGTTGTTCTTACCGACGTTAACACTGCCGCTGCCGCCGAGGGCACAGCCGATAAGCTTGCCGATGTTAAGGCAAAGCTGCTTGACGGTTCCGTAAAGGTATTTGATACCGCTAACTTCACCGTTAAGGGCGAAAAGCTCACCTCATATCTTGCTGATGTTGACACAGATAAAGATATGGCAAAGGATACCGAGGCTGTTACAAACGGCATATTTGAGGAATCAAAGCATCGCTCGGCTCCTTATTTCGACGTTGAAATCGACGGCATTACTTTGCTTGACAGAAACTACGGCGATTAATTATCAGTATTTGCTTAAGGCGAGGGCAACGCCCTCGCCTTATGTGTAATTTTGAAGAAATATTTGTAGTCACTACAGCTATTTCTTGAGAATTATTATTTGAACGGAGGTTTAATGTGGATAAACAACCCGCTATTGAATTAAAAAACATAACAAAGCGCTTCGGAAACGTTGTTGCCAACAGAAACGTTAATCTTACCGCCTACCGCGGCGAAATACTTTCTGTATTAGGTGAAAACGGAAGCGGCAAAACCACCCTTATGAATATGATTTCGGGCATTTACTTCCCGGATGAGGGGCAGATTTTTATTAACGAGGAAGAAGCCGTTATAGCCTCTCCGAGAGATGCCTTTGATTACAAAATAGGTATGATACATCAGCACTTTAAGCTTGTTGATGTTTTTTCGGCGGCGGAAAACATTGTTCTCGGCATAAACGAGGGCAAATACAATCTTAAAGCCTCCACATCGGAAATCAAAAAAATCAGTGAGCAATACGGCTTTGAGCTTGACCCCGAAAAGAAGATATACACCATGTCGGTTTCGGAAAAGCAGACGGTTGAAATAATCAAGGTGCTCTACAGAGGTGCCGATATTCTTATTCTTGATGAACCGACAGCGGTGCTCACCCCGCAGGAGACCGAAAGGCTGTTTGAAATTCTGCGCCGTATGCGTGATGACGGTAAGTGCATTATCATCATCACCCACAAGCTTCATGAGGTTCTTTCACTCTCCGACAGGGTTGCCGTTTTGAGAAAGGGCGAATACATAGGCACGGTAAACACAAAGGAAACCTCCGAATCGGAGCTTACCGAAATGATGGTGGGCAAAAAGGTTGAGCTTAACATTAAGCGTGACGAGCCTAAAAATACCGAGGACCGCATTGTTGTAAACAACATAACCTGTGTTGACAGAATGGGCACAACCGTTCTTGACGATATTTCGTTCACGGCAAAAAGCGGCGAAATTTTGGGCATTGCCGGTATCGCGGGCAGCGGACAGCGTGAATTGCTTGAATCAATTGCGGGTCTTCAGCATCTTTCCTCGGGCGAGATATTCTATTTTGACCCGAAAACCGAGAAAAAGGAAAATTTGCGTGATAAAACCCCCGTTCAAATAAGAAATATGGGCGTTCGCCTTTCCTTTGTCCCGGAGGACAGGCTCGGAATGGGGCTTGTCGGCAATATGGATATTGTGGATAATATGATGCTCCGCAGCTATTCAAAGGGTCGCTCGGTATTTTTAAAGCGCAAAAAGCCGAAAGACCTTGCAATGAAAATAATCAACGACTTAGAGGTTGTAACTCCTTCTGCCGCAACACCTGTTCGCCGTCTTTCGGGCGGTAATGTTCAAAAGGTGCTTGTGGGCCGTGAAATTGCGGCTTCCCCCACAGTGCTTATGGTTGCCTACCCCGTAAGAGGGCTTGATATTAATTCCTCTTATTTAATCTATAACCTTTTAAACGAGCAAAAGGAAAAGGGCGTTGCCGTTATTTTTGTAGGTGAGGATTTGGACGTTTTGCTTGGGCTGTGTGACAGAATAATGGTTATCGGCTCGGGAAAAATAACCGGCATTGTAGACGGCAGAACCGCCACAAAGGAAGAAATCGGTCTTCTTATGACCAAATCAAAGCAGGAAAGTGAGGGTGAACAAAATGGCTGATATTGCTGTAAAGAAAAATCGACGTGAACCTTTTTTCCATGTTGTTAAGCGTGACGATATGCCGATCTGGCAGGCTTGGCTTGTGAGGGCCGCCACCATTGCCGTTGCTTTTGTAATAGTCGGCATTATTTCAATGAACATCGCAGGAAAAGGCTTTGGTGAAACCTATCAGATTATGATTTCGGGCGTTTTCGGTAAGCTCTTTGAGGGCAGAACCACAATGCTTTGGAAGTATTTGCAGGAAATCGCCGTTTTGCTGGTGCTTGCATTGGCGCTTACCCCCGCATTTAAAATGAAGTTTTGGAACTGCGGTGCCGAGGGGCAGGCTCTTATGGGCGGCCTTGCGGCTATGATATGTATGATAGAATTCGGCGGCAAGCTTTCTTACCCCGTTTTAATGCTTGTTATTTTGGTTACAAGCATTCTTTCGGGTGCGGTTTGGGGCTTGATTCCCGCACTGTTCAAAGCGTGGTTTAACACGAATGAAACGCTTTTCACCCTTATGATGAACTACATTGCCACACAAATTGTTGCTTACTATGTTTACATTAAGGGCGGCGGCTCAAACGTTATAAACCCTGTGGAGCACGGTAATTTCCCCACGGTCGGTGACAATGATTATTTCGTTAACATCATCATTGCCGCGGTAATAACCGTTGCAATGTACATTTACTTGAAATTCAGCAAGCACGGCTATGAAATTTCGGTTGTGGGCGAAAGTCAAAACACCGCACGCTATATCGGAATTAACGTTAAAAAGGTAATCATCCGCACAATGCTGATTTCCGGTGCCGTTTGCGGTATTACGGGAATGATGCTGGTTTCCGGCAAGGATCACAGCATAAACGTAAACAGTGTCGGCGGTCAGGGCTTCACGGCAATTCTTATGTCGTGGCTCGGTCAGTTTAATCCCTTTATAATGGTCGTTATGACCGCAATTGTTGTTTTCCTGCGCATAGGTGTTGCAAAGGTGGCCGATACCGCACTGCTGAACTCATCATTCTCCGAAATAATGGTTGGCTTGGTTATTTTAATGCTTGTGGGCTGTGAATTTTTCATAAACTATTCAATAAAATTCAAGCACAGTAAAAAGGAGGAAAATGTATGATAATTCAGTTTATTTGCCGTGCAATTCTCCTTGGTGTTCCGCTGCTTTACGGCTCTACCGGTGAAATTTTAACCGAAAAATCAGGTCATCTTAATCTCGGCATACCGGGAATTATGTATGTCGGTGCAATAAGCGGTGTTGTCGGCTCCTTCCTTTACGAGGGCGCCTGCGGTAACGACATTGCCAATATGAACCCGTTTCTTGCCATAATAATTCCGCTTGTTTGCGCGCTTATCGGCTCGGCGCTTATGGGGCTTATTTACTGCTTCTTAACCGTCACACTGCACGCTAACCAAAATGTAACCGGTCTTGCACTTACAACCCTCGGCATAGGCCTCGGCAATTTCCTCGGTGCATCGCTTATAAACATCACCAAAAGTGAAATGCCCTCAATTGCCCTTACTAAAACAAGCTCCTTCTTTTCCGCAAAGCTTCCCTTTGCAGATGATTTGGGTTGGGTAGGCGAGTTGCTTTTTTCGCACGATTTTCTGACATATCTTGCGGTAGTAATAGCGCTCATTTGCTCCTTTGTGCTCAACCGTACACGTGTTGGCCTTAACCTGCGCTCGGTAGGTGAAAACCCCGCCACAGCGGATGCCGCGGGAATCAGCGTTACAAAGTACAGATATATTGCCACCTGCATAGGCAGCGCCATTGCGGGGCTCGGCGGCTTGCAGTATGTTATGGCCTATGCCAGCGGTGTTTGGTCCAATAACGCCTTCGGTGACCGCGGCTGGATGGCCATTGCCTTGGTTATATTTGCACTTTGGAAACCCTCCATTGCAATTTTGGGCTCATTCGTTTTCGGCGCGCTCTGCAATGCCAACAACTACATTCAGGGCCTCGGCACGGAAACCCAGGAGCTTTTCAAAATGCTTCCCTATGTTGTAACCATTTTGGTGCTCATAATCGTGAGTGTTCGCAAGCGCCGCGAAAATCAGCCGCCTGCGCATCTCGGTCTTTCCTACTTCCGTGAAGAAAGGTAAAAAAACACTTACATTTTTGCAAATTGTGTGCTAAAATATACTTAACGGCTTGTTCCGGCGTGTCTGCGTAAACAGCTCGCCGGAGCTTTTTTAGTGTGTGAAATGAGGGGAAAATATGTTTGAAATCGGTGAAAGAATAATATACGGAAAAACCGGTGTTTGCACCGTTGAGGAAATTGCGGAAAAGCAAATCGGCGGCAACAAAAGAATGTATTACACACTGCGGCCGCTTTTCAAAGAAAACAATGTGATTTATGCCCCGGCAGACAGTGATAAGATTTTTATGCGCCCGCTTATTACCCGCGCCGAGGCAGAGGCACTTCTCTCACGTGTGGCGGAAATCAGGGCGGCAGCCCTTGAGTCTCCCGAAGCCGAGGAGCCGAACAACCTGCACTCCTGCGAGGAGTTGCTTGCCACCGCAGTGCGAATTTATGAAAAAAAGCGTGAAGCACGCCGACTCAAGCGAAAGCTCGGCTTTACTTATGAAAAACAGCTTACAACGGCAGAGCAATTGCTTTTCGGTGAGCTTGCCGCCGTGCTTGATAAATCCGTTGATGAAATACCCGGCCTGCTTTTTGCGGGGCTTTAGATGATATTTAGCAAAACCGCTCTGCCTTGTGCCTTACGGGCCCGGCTGAGCGGTTTTCTTTTATGAGGTGTATTTTTCACAATTCGGGTAAAGTTAAAACGAAAATTTCGGGCTATGAGGCAACAGATAACGGTTTTTAGACGGAGGGATTGTTTTACTTTAGTGACTTCTAACCACACCGTAGGAACAGCCTTACGGACTGCCCGAGGAAATTAAAAAAATACCGAATATGTCATTTTTACACCGTAGGGCGGGGGCTTGCTCCCGCCCTACGATAATTAATTTTGTTTGTGCGCGTAAATCGCACATATAATATTTACTGATGTTTCGGACAGTCGAGGATGCCTGTCCCTATGAATGTATTTTTAAAGCTTGTACAAACCAAAGGCTCCCCTGACGGGTGAGGTTGCGAGCGCGTCCTGCGGACGATGAAGCAAGCATAACGAAGCACTGCGGTCGGCAATTGCGCTGCGCTCCAAGCGTGCGCAATGTCGGGCACCGCAAGAGGGGCCTGAGCTGTCAGCGAAGCTGACTGAGGGAGAGAAAAGGTTGAACTTTGATGTTGCTTTAGTTTATCTCTCCCTCCGTCTTTGCCTTACGGCAAATCCACCTCCCTCGTCAGAGGGA
>CAZKUO010000020.1:0-26467 GCA_964555975.1 uncultured Ruminococcus sp.
GAGATTTATTCCCGTCTAACGGTCAATCACTTAAAATTTGACAAACGGACATATTTGTGTTATCATTATGTAACGAACACTACAATGATAACAGGTGGGATTTTTAAATGGCTATAACCGACTTCGGGCAGGCCCGAGCAAATGCTGTTGCAAATAAATTTCAGCTTCCCGGTACCATAACCGACTGTGAGGCTTTCGGCAGCGGCCACATAAACAGCACCTTTCTTTTAAAGCTGCGCGACGGCAGCGGCGCCGAGCGCAAATACATACTCCAGGCGGTAAACACCAATGTTTTTAAAAACATTCGCTATGTAATGGATAATATCGACCGCGTTACCGAGCACCTTAAGACGAAAATCGGTGCGGACGAGCGTGTGGTGGACTTTTTGAAATCCGAGGGCGGCCGTACTTATTATATTGACGATAACGGCACCTTTTGGCGCGCTTACGAATTTATTGACAATTCCATAAGCCTTGATATGCCCGAAAGCGATGAGGATTTTTACCAGTGTGCCCTGGCTTTCGGCAGATTTCAGCGCGAGCTTGACGATTTTCCCGCCGAGTGCCTTAACGAGACCATACCCGATTTTCACAACACACCCAAAAGATTTTCCGACTTTTTGGCCTCGGTTGAAAAAAACTTTTCGGGCAGAGCGAGCCTTGTCGCGGAGGAAATTGCCTTTATAAAGGAGCGCGCGGCCTTTTATTCGGTGCTTTTTAACAGCTACAGGGAGGGCAAGCTGCCGCTTCGTGTGAGCCATAACGACACAAAGTGCAACAACGTTTTGCTTGATTGCCAAACGCGCAAGGCGCTGTGCGTGATAGATCTTGATACCATTATGCCCGGCTTTTCGGTAACCGATTTCGGTGATGCCATACGCTTTGGCGCAAGCACCGCCGCCGAGGACGAAAAGGAGCTTTCAAGGGTACGCCTTGATATGAATAAATTCCGTGTTTACACAAAGGGCTTTTTGGATGGCTGCGGCGGGCTGCTTTCACGTGATGAAATTATGTTGCTGCCCGAGGGCGCGAAAATGATGACCGTGGAATGCGGAATGCGCTTTCTTGCCGATTATATTGACGGGGATGTTTATTTTAAAACCTCCTATTCCGACCATAATCTCGACCGTTGCCGCACACAGCTTAAGCTTGTGCGCGAAATGGAGGAGCATTGGGAGGAAATGAAGGCCTGCGTTGCGGAATATATTTAAAGCAAGCTCACAGCCGCCTGTTTAATCGGTAGCTGTGAGCTTAAATATATCAAGAAATCCGTACGCAACGGTAGGCTCCATTTACACAGGGGAGGCTGAAATGTCACTGCGCGGCATATTCTGTGTTTTCAAAAATCCCCTCGGACAGTCCGAAATACCAACAACATTTATCACCTGGCATAAAAGCAAATATAAAAAATTCTGAAATTCAAGGAGCACGGAAGTAAGTTTTATGAGGCTTGAGGTTTTGCGGGAATGTCCCGATTTTTTGAGAGATTTTCTCACCTACAATGAAACAATAAAGGGTAAATCCGCGCGCACGGCAGAGGCATATTTTCTTGATTTGCGCACCTTTTTCAGATATTTGCTGCTTGTACGCGGGCTGGCGCCAGCCGACACCGAATTTCGCGAAATAGATATTTCCGCGGTTGACCTTGAGCTGCTGCGCACGGTTACGGTGTCCGATCTTTACGGCTTTATGGTTTACTGCAAGGAGGAGCTTGCCAACAGTGCGGCCGCAAGAGCACGCAAGACCTCTACACTGCGCAGCTTTTTTAAATATATGTCGGTACAGACCCACCGACTTGAAAGCAATCCGGCCGAGCTGCTTGAAGCGCCGAAAATCAAACAGGCATTGCCGCGGCACCTGACTCTTGAAAATTCGCTTGAGCTTTTAAACGCGGTGGACGGTGCAAACGAGCGGCGTGATTACTGCATTATAACACTGTTTTTAAACTGCGGACTGCGGCTTTCCGAGCTTTGCGGGCTTAATCTTTCAAGCCTCGGCGGGGACGACACTATGACGGTTCTCGGTAAGGGCAACAAGGAGCGCACCGTTTATTTGAACGATTCCTGCAAGGAGGCTTTAAGGCGTTACCTTGAGGTCCGCCCGAATGAGGGGCTGCCCGTTACCGAAAAAAACGCGCTTTTTATAAGCCGAAATCACAAAAGAATAAGCCCCCGCACGGTGCAGCACATAGTAACCGAATTTTTGAAAAAGGCGGGGCTCGGTGACAAGGGCTTTTCAACCCACAAGCTTCGTCACACTGCGGCAACCCTGATGTATCAGCACGGGAATGTGGATATTAGGGTATTAAAAGACATTTTGGGTCATTCCAATCTCGGAACAACCCAAATTTACACACACGTATCGGATAATCAAATTAAAGCGGCGGCGAATTCAAATCCGCTTGCCACGGTTACCAAGCCGCGCAAGGGCTCTTAATTTTTTGCAAGTCCCTTAAATAATTCGGTGATTTCGCCGCGCAGGGGCGCATTTTCGGCCGCTTTAAGCCACGGGTCGGCCCCGAGCAGTGCGGCAGCCTCTGTGCCGGCCGTGTGCAGAATTTCGCGGTCGGCAAAAATATCGGCAATTTTCATTTCGGGGAGACCGTGCTGCCTTGAACCCAAAAAATCGCCCGGACCGCGAAGCTTAAAATCCTCATCAGCTATTTCAAAGCCGTCGGAGCTGTTTTTTATAACCTCCAGACGCTTTTTTGTTTCGCCCGATTTCACATCCGAAACCAGTATACAGGCCGAGGCATATTTACCCCTGCCTATTCTCCCGCGAAGCTGGTGAAGCTGTGAAAGCCCGAAGCGCTCGGCATTTTCAATTATCATAAGCGTGGCGTTGGGAACGTCTATTCCCACCTCGATTACGGTTGTTGAAATTAAAAGCCCCGTTTCGCCCGCGGCAAAGCGGCGCATAACCTCCTCCTTGTCGCGCGGCTTCATTTTTCCGTGCAAAAGACCCACGCTGTAATCTTTAAATTCGCCGTGGCTGAGCTCCTCGTAATATTCCTCGGCGGATTTAATATTTAAAGATTCGTTTTCTTCCACAAGTGGGCAGACAAGGTAAACCTGCCTACCCTCATCCAGGAATTTTTTTGCATAACCGTAAATGCGAGCATTGTAGGAGGAATCCACGCAGTAGGTGGCAATTTTCTGCCTGCCGCGCGGGTATTCGTCTATTATGCTTATATCAAGATCACCGTATATTATAAGCCCGAGGGTGCGCGGTATGGGCGTTGCCGACATAACCAGCGTGTGCGGATTGCGCCCCTTTGCGGAAAGCCGCCCGCGCTGAGCCACACCGAAGCGGTGCTGTTCATCCGTAACAACAAGGCCGAGTGCTTTAAATTCAACATCCTCGGTAAGCAGGGCGTGTGTTCCCACCGCAAGTGCGATTTCCCCGTTTTTTAAGGCTTCCTTTATTTCGTTTTTGCGCTTTTTTGCGGTTGAGCCGGTGAGCAGAGCGCATTTTATATTACTGCCCTCGGTGATTTTGCAAATCGAATTAAAATGCTGCTCCGCAAGAAGCTCGGTTGGGGCCATAAGCGCCGATTGAAGCCCGTTGCCCGCCGTTACGGACATAAGGGCTGCGGCAACTGCGGTTTTTCCGCTCCCCACATCTCCCTGCACAAGCCTGTTCATAGCTCGCCCCGAACACATATCGGCAAGACATTCGTCAATTACCCTTTGCTGTGCACCCGTCAGCTCAAACGGAAGCCTGCGTTTAAAATCGGCAAGCAGGCCGTTTTCACTCACCGTAAAGCCTGCGTGACCGCGGCGGCGCTCCTTTATAAGCAAAAGCCCCGTTTGCAAAACAAAAAGCTCCTCAAAGGTAAGCCTGCGCTTGGCCGCCTCCAGAGCTTCACGCTCTGTGGGAAAATGTATGCTTTTAAGTGCCGCCTTAAAGCTGCAAAGTGAATTTTTCTCTCTTATTTCCTGCGGGATGAGCTCGGGCATTTCAATGCCGCAGTTAAGCGCGTTTTTCATCAGCTTTTCTATGGTTTTGGAGGTGAGCCCCGCCGTTGCGGGGTATATAGGCTCTATTCCGCCGTATTCGGCGGGCATAATTTCAGGCGAGGACATCTGCCTTACCGTAATGCCTGCCCCGAGCTTGCCGTAAAACAGATATTCGCGCCCGAGCCTCAGGCTTTCGGCAAGATATTTGCGGTTGAAAAGGGTGACCTCAAGCATACCGCTTTCATCCTCGGCGGCAAATTTGTAAAGTGTGATTCCGCGGCGGGTTTTTACAGCTTCAACAGGGGTTATCACCTTGGCTTTAACACACACCTCGGTAAATGCCTCGGCCTCGGCTATTGCGGTAATGCTTTGCCAATCGAGGTATGCACGCGGATAAAAGCGCAAAAGGGCACCGACGGTATCGATGCCCTTTTTGTACAGCAGCTCGGCGCGCTTTTCACCCACACCCTTTAAATACCTTATATCGGTTTTTTCGGTAAGCACAGGCCCTCGCTCCTTTGCGGCAGGTGTGACGGATTTAAAGCCTGTCACACCGTATTTAATTTATTCAACCGAGATAATGTAGTAATAAACGGGCTGACCGCCGTTTATAAAGGTTATTTCGGTCTTTGCGCCGAATTTGCGGCGCACCTCCTCCTCAAGCTCGGCCGCCTGCGCCTCGGTAACATCGGCGCCGTACATAACGGTTACGAACTCACTGTCACGCTTTATCATCTGCTTTAAAAGCCTTGCCGCACTGCGGTTAAGCTCGGTATCGGTAAATGCGATTTTGCCGCCGAGCATACAAAGCAGCTCGCCCTGCTTGATTTTATGTCCGTCAAAATCGGAATCCCTTGCGGCAAAGGTTATTTGACCGGTTGCAACACGCTCGGTTGCCTTTTGCATTTCAATGGCGTTTGCCTCGTCATCGGCATCCGGGTCAAAGGAAAGCATTGCGGTCACGCCCTGCGGTATGGTGCGGGTGTGAATAACAATTACCTTGCGCGTGCTTATGGGAATGGCCTGCTCCGCCGCCATAATTATGTTTTTGTTGTTTGGAAGCACAAAAACGGTCTCGGCGGGGGTGGCCTCAATTGCCTTTAAAATATCATCCGTGCTCGGGTTCATGGTCTGCCCGCCGGATACAACCGTATCAACACCCAAATCCTCAAACAGTGCCGCAATGCCCTCTCCCGCGCAAACCGAGACAAAGCCTACGGGCTTTGTGGGCTCTACGGGGGTAAAGGTTTCGGTTAAATCGGCGCTCTTTGCGGGCTTTTTGCGTGCATTTTCGGCATCGTGCTTTGCGCGCTCATGCTGGTCACGCATATTTTCAATCTTCAAATGCACAAGCTGACCGAAGCCGAGTGCATTTTCTATTGCATTACCCGGATGATCGGTGTGCACGTGAACCTTGATTATTTCTTCATCATCAACCACAACCACACAGTCGCCTATGGTTTCAAGGAAGGCTCTGAGCTCATACGGCTCCTTTTCGCACTCGGGTGCACGGTTGACTATAAATTCGGTGCAGTAGGTAAAGGTGATTTCGGTTTCATACTCACCCGCGGCATTGGCCGAGCGCTCCTCGGTCTGTTCCTCCTCGGCCCCGGCGGCGGAGCGGATTATAACCCCGTCCCTCAAAACCGAAAGCATACCGTCAAGAATTGTAACAAAGCCCTTGCCACCCGCGTCAACAACACCGGCTTTTTTAAGTGCGGGCAAAAGCTCGGGGGTTTGCTCAAGAGCCTCGGCAGCCCCCGCTCTTGCGGCCTCAAAAACGGCAAGTGCATCGCACCCGCGGCTTAAGGCCTCGGCGGCGTGCTCGCTTGCAACCCTCGCAACGGTAAGTATTGTGCCCTCGGTGGGCTTCATAACGGCTTTATATGCCGCCTCAACTCCGAGTGAAAACGCCGCGGCTATATTTTCGGCCGTGGCACATTCGGCACCCTCAAGCCCGCGCGCAAAGCCGCGGAAAAGCAGTGAGGTTATAACGCCTGAATTTCCGCGCGCACCGCGCAACAGGGCAGAAGCGTTCACCGCGGCCACACGGCCGGCATCCGCACCGCTCAGCTTTTCAAGCTCCCTTGCGGAATTTGCAAGTGTCATAGACATATTGGTGCCCGTGTCTCCGTCCGGCACGGGGAAAACATTCAAATCGTCAATCTGCTTTCGGTTGTTGGCAAGATTATTCGCGGCGGAAATAATAGCGTCGCGCAAAACATCTCCGTTAAACAAAAATATACACTCCTTACAGCCCCGGGGCCTATTCCTTAATACCGTCGATTTTCACGGTAACGCGGTCAACGGTTATTCCGGCAATTTCCTTAACAACGTATTTAACCTTTTCGGTAATGCTGGCCGCTATTGCATTGATATTCATACCGTAGGTAACCACAATATGAAGCTCAACCGTAACAGACTCGGCATTGCCGGTAACGTGAATGCCGGTATCGGGTCTCTCGGCCTTGGAAAGCTTCCCCAAAATTCTCTGCTTATTGTTGCTCGGCACCATTCCCACAACGCCGAAGCAGGATGTTACCTCATGCCCTATCAGCTTGGAAAGATATGCTTCGGAAATATCAACGGTACCCAGTCTTGTTTCATAAGCTATCATAAAAAAGCTCCTCCTGTTTTATTTAATGGTATATGAATCAATTGAAAAATAAATATCACATTCCGAGGAATTATTTACGTTTTCAATTTTATCATTGTAAAAAAGCACGCCTGTTCTGTAGCACACGGGAATAACAGGCAACTCGGTTTGCAAAACCGCAGCCGCATCGGCAATTGTGTTTGCGCCGCTGTAAACGCCGCTCACAATTTCGGCAGAGGTGGATTTTACACCCTCTGTGCCCCCGTTTTCTTCGGTCTCGGTATTTGCCGCGGCGGGTGCCTGCTTTATTCCGTAGGCCGCACTCGCTCCCTCGGTTACAAGGCAGGAAAGGTCCATATTCGGTGTAAGCTCAACCTCGGCCAAGTAAAGCTCAAAGCTGCCCGCTTCAAGCGCCGCCTTGTAATCGGCAAAGCTTTTTTCAACCACGGTGACCGAAATGCCGTATTCCGAAAGCCTTTTCGCAATAAGCCTCGCGGCCGAAGCACGCATACGGTTTTCACTGTTCACAAGCAGGGTGAACTTAAGCTTTCTGCCCGCTGCATTCATACGTATACCCGTGCCATCCGTCTTATTATATCCTATTTGCTCCAAATTCTCAACAGTTATTTCACTGTTTGCACGTAAATTTATATTTTGTACCGCCCGAACCTCGTCCCAAGCGGGGTTATAAAAGCCGCTTGCGGCCACGGCATTATTGTAGTAGCCGTCACTGCAAAGCTCGGTGCGATCCAAGCCGGAGGATATTGCCTGCCGTACCTCGTTTACGGCAAGCCTGTCGTCCGATAGGTTTACGCCTATATACACAAGGCGGTTCAGATTTACCGAAACCTTTTTCCCGCTCATTCGCAAAATACTGCCGTCGGATATATCACTGTAATACATATCCGCGGCGCCTATTTCCACATAATGGCTTACTGCTTCGGCATCCGGTGCGTTTATCAGGCGGATTTCGGAAATTTGCCTGCCCGACCCTACGGAATATTCGTTGGTGACAAGGCCGTCGCCCTTTTCGTTAAGCTTATATCTGCCGCAGCCTGTCGGGGCGGCAAGCACCCCGTCGGAATTTGTGAGCTTATCCGACCCTTTTTTAATTATGGGAAAATCCAAGGTCTTTTCAAAATACGGGTCGGCGCGTGTCAGTGTTATAACCAGCGTTTGCGAATCGCGCACGGCGGCCGAGGCGGCCTCGTAAAGCCTGTGTGAGTATTCCGAGGTGCCGTCCTTTGCAAGGCGGAAGGAATAGAGCACATCCTCTGCGGTAAGAGGTGAACCGTCGGAAAAATAGGCCTTTTTAAGCTGCACAGTGCACTCCGTCCCGTTCAAGGCTACGGCTTCGGCCAGGGAATATACCGTGTTGTATTTGTCATCCAGCTTAACAAGCGGCTCATACAAAAGCCTGCAAAGCCGGCGGTTTATATCGGTTGCGGCGGTGTAGGGATTAAACGTATCGGCGGCAGAGTAAAGCAGTGTTATGCTTTGGCTTACGGTGCCGCTTTCGCTTTCGGTGGCTTCGGGTGCGGAGGAATTTTCCCGCACTGTTCCCCTGCAGGCGGTAAGAAAAAGAAAGGCCGCCGCAATAAAAACCGCAAATATTCTTTTTTTCACACTGCTCACTCCCTTTTGTAAATTTCATCGGCCGTAACCGATTATACGGTTGCGGCAATCTCAAGTCAGGCAAATTCTTTCAACCGAGGTTGTTAAGCCGCTTTTCAAATCTATATCGAATATACAGCCGCAAAGCATACAACGCCCTCCCGCCTCCTCAAAGCGGGCGGTGCCGTTATTTTTAAGCCTGTCTATAATAATTTCGCTTTTAATGCCCAAAATTGAATTTGCAGGGCCGGTCATTCCGAGGTCGGTAATGTAGCCCGTGCCCTTTTCGAGCACCTGCTCATCTGCCGTTTGAACATGGGTGTGCGTGCCGAAAAAGGCAGATACCCTGCCGTCAAGATAAAGCCCCAGTGCCCTTTTTTCACTTGTGGCCTCGGCGTGAAAATCCACCACGGTAATTTCAGCTCCGTCCGCCCGTGCCCTTTCAAGCAGGCTGTCGGCCATATCAAAGGGCGAGGCGGCACCGCACCCCTCAAGGTAAATTCTGCCCAAAAGATTTATCACCGCAACCGAGGTGTAGCCCAAATCAACAAGGCAATAGCCGTGCCCGCACTCGCTTTGCGGCAGGTTTGCGGGGCGCAGGGTAAAGGCATTTTCCTCCAAATAGGTGTGTGCGGACCTGCGGCGCAGTGAATGATTGCCGCCTGTTACGGCATCGGCCCCGCAGGCAAAAAGAAGCTCGGCACTTTGCGGGGTGATTCCGTTTCCGTCGGCGGAATTTTCACCGTTAATAACCGTAAAGTCTATATTTTTTTCACGCTTTAAGGCGGGAAGCCTTTTTTTAACTTCCTCACACCCCAAGGCACCGCAAACATCCCCGATTGCAAGAAGCCGCACCGCTCACATACCCCTTGTTTTGTCAAATGAGGCCTTAACCGCATCCATCACGGCTCCCTTAAAGGCGGCCGCTTCAAGCGAGTGAACACCCGCTATTGTGGCCCCTGCGGGGCTGCAAACCTCATCACGAAGCCTGTCGGGGTGCTTTTCGCCGCTTTGTAAAAGCCTTGCGGCACCGATTACGGTTTGAACGGCGTATTCCTCCGCCTTTTCCCGCGTGAGCCCGCATTCCACCGCGGAGAGCGCGAGCGCATCGGCAAACATATAAACAAAGGCGGGTCCGCAGCCCGAAAGTGCACAGGCGGCATCAATCAGGCTTTCGTCAATCCTGTCAACCGTGCCGGCGTGGCGCATACAGGCGCAAAATTCGGTCACCTCGTCCATAAACACCTCGTCCGAGGCCGAAAAAACCACAACACCCTCACCAACGGCCACGGGCGTGTTCGGCATTATTCTGATTATGGGGTAGCTATGCCCCAAAAGCTCACCGTAGCGGGCAATCGGAACACCTGCCGCCATTGTAACAATAACAAAGCGGTCGCGGCGGGCCGAAAGCGTGGGCTCAAGCTGCGAAAGCACGGCGGGGAGCACTTGCGGCTTAACCCCCAAAACAATATACTGTGCCTCTGCGGCAACCTCGGCCGAGGTTGCGGTGCGGCAGTCAAGCTCGGCGGCAAGCGCCTGTGACCTGGCGGCATTTGAATCCGCAAGCATTATTTCACGCCCCGGCAGGGCACGCCTTACCGCACGTGCTATGGCGGAGCCCATATTACCCGTACCTATAAAACCGAATTTAATTTCAGCCATTTATGCTTTTCCTCCCGTTATCAGGTAGATTTTTTATTATTCCCGCCACACTATCTTATGTGACCGTTTCCCCTTACAATGTATTTATAAGTATTAAGCTCGCAAAGCCCCATAGGCCCTCTTGCGTGAAGCTTTTGGGTGGAAATGCCCATTTCACACCCAAGGCCGAATTCGCCGCCGTCGGTAAATCTGGTTGAGGCATTCACGTAAACAGCGGCAGAATCGACATTTGCGGTGAAAAACTCCGCCGCGTCGGAATTCTCGGTTATTATGCAATCGCTGTGGTGTGTTGAGTGCAGGGCAATGTGCCTTACTGCGGCTTCAATGCCGTCCGTAATGCCGATTGCCATTTTGTAATCCAAAAATTCGGTATCAAAAGCCTCGGCGCCTGCCGGTGCTGCGGGTATAAGCTCGCACACGCGGCTGTCACCCAGAATTTCAACGCGACCCTCAAAGCATTTGTAAAGCCCCGGCAAAAATTCGGCCGCAATATTCTTGTGAACAAGGCACACCTCGGCCGCATTGCAAACCGAAGGACGTGAGGTTTTCGCATTGTCGATTATTTTAAGTGCCTTTTCAATATCGGCCGATTTGTCCACATAAATGTGGCAGATGCCGGTGCCCGTTTCAATACAGGGAACGGTTGCGTTCTCAACACAGGCGCGTATAAGCCCCTTTCCGCCGCGCGGTATAAGCAAATCAACAAAGCCGGTGGCCGTCATAAGCTCGTTTGCGCTTGTTCGGGCAGTGTCCTCCACAAGGCTCACGTAATCCTCCGAAAGCCCCGAAAGCTTCAAGCCGCGCCTTAATGCGGCGACTATTGCATATGCACTGCCGTAGGCCTCCTTGCCGCTTCGCAAAACACAAATATTGCCTGATTTAAATGCGAGCGCGGCGGCATCCGAGGTGACGTTCGGGCGGCTTTCGTAAATTATGGCAACAACACCCATAGGCACCGAGACCTTCTTTATCGAAAGCCCGTCCGGCCGTGTTATTTCTTCTAAAACTCTGCCGACGGGGTCGGGCAGGGCGGCAACGGCGCGCATTCCCTCGGCCATTGCGAAAATCCGCTTTTCATCGAGCCGCAGGCGGTCGAGCATAACCTCGCTTATTTTTCCGGTTGCCTTTTCTATATCCGCTTCGTTGGCCTTAAGTATTTCATCGGCGGATTTTTCAAGCTCATCCGCACAAAGCAGCACAGCCCTGTTTTTAGTCTCGCTTGAAAGCGGTGCCGCCGAAAGCTTAAGCGCACGTGCCCTTTCAAGTATCTCGGCAGTTGTTCTCATTTACTTTGCTCCCCCTCGGCCAAAAACTTGGTGCCCGCAGGTCTGCCCTCGGCAATATCGTAAAGCACACGCGGGTCCTTGCCGTTTGCTATTACGGTGTCAATCCCGGCACGCGCGGCGTTTTCGGCCGCCTTAAGCTTTGTTGCCATGCCGCCCGTGCCGAGCTTGCTGCCCGCACCGCCGGTCATCTTTTTTACTTCGGGCGTTATTTTTTCAACCACCCTTAAAAGCACGGCGTTTTTATCCTTGTGCGGGTCGGCGGTGAAAAGCCCGTCTATATCCGAAAGAATTACAAGCAAATCCGCCTTAACCGAGCAGGCGACTATTGCACCGAGAGTATCGTTATCACCTATAACTATTTCATCGGTGGCAATTGTATCGTTTTCGTTTATAATGGGAATAACACCCAGCTCCAAAAGGCGCAAAACCGTGTTTTCAAAATTATGTCTGCGGTTTTCGTGTTCAACATCGTCGCCCGTTATCAATATTTGCGCCACCGTGTGGTTATACTCCGAAAACAGCTTATCGTAGGTGTACATAAGCTCGCATTGGCCTACCGCCGCCGCAGCCTGCTTTGTGGGTATATCGGCCGGCCGCTCGGGGAGGGAAAGCTTGCCCACACCCATTCCTATTGCCCCGGAGGATACAAGGATAAGCTCATGCCCCGCATTTTTAAGGTCGCACATAACCTTGCAAAGCTCCTCAACCCGCTTTATGTTCAAAAGCCCCGTGGGGTGTGCCAGTGTGGAGGTTCCTATTTTAACTACAATACGCATCGGCTTCTTCTCCGTTTTTTAAATATATATATGTTATTATAGCGCATTGGCTCAGCTTTTTCCACTGTTATTTTTAAAAAAATTCCTCAGTGCGACAAAATCCCGCCGGCAACCGCTTCCGACGGGATTGATATTTCGGTTTTATTCCGTTCTTATTGTCACAGAGGATATAACCGGCTGCGCCTCTGCTTCAATGGTTCCGTTGTTATCCGTAGGCTCAGCGCTCTCGCAGATTTTATCTACAATCTCCATACCGTCGGTCACATACCCGAACACCGCATACTGTCCGTCAAGCGAGGTGCTGTCCTTGTGAACAATAAAGAATTGCGAGCTTGCGCTGTTATAATCGCTTGAGCGCGCCATGGAAATTGCGCCTCTTGTGTGCGAAAGATTGTTTTCGTAGCCGTTATCGGCAAATTCACCCGCTATGGTATTTTCCGAGCCGCCCGTGCCGTTGCCGTTGGGGTCGCCGCCCTGCATCATAAAGCCATCTATAATTCGGTGAAAGGTAAGCCCGTTGTAAAAGCCGTCCTCGGCAAGGGTAACAAAGTTTGCGGCACTTATCGGTGCCGAGCCCTGGTCAAGCTTTACGGTAACGGTCCCGTAATTTTCAATTGCAATATCAGCATAGTAGGTAAGCTCACCGTCAAGGGCGGTTGGGGTGTAGCCGGAGCTTTCGGCGGCAGAGGCGGGGCTTGAGCTGCCGGCAGTATCGACAATGCCGCCCTTAGGCCAAACAAGCACCGCGATAACACACAAAAGCAGGCCGGCCACCGCAAGCAATATTTTCTTTAACGGGGATACGGCTTTTGCACTCGCCTTTATCTGAGCTGTGCAGGCTTCGCAGGTTGCTGCGGGCATAGCTGTGCTTTCAAGCGCCTGCTCAAGCAGTGATTTCACCTGCTCCGCCTGTAGGAAAGCATTCTTATCGGAGGCAAAATTGTCAAGCAACGAGAGAACTGCGAGCTCACAGTAATATTTCGCAACCGCCTCCCTTTGGCGGATTACCTGCGCTATCTCTTTAAAGCTCAAGTTCCCTGCGGTATGCAGTAAAAAAATGTATCTCTGCTGCGGTTCAACCGATTTTAAAGCATTTTGCAGGGCACATATTCCGTCCGAAGCCGAGCCCGTGTATTCGGCACGACCGATTTCGGGCAGCTCGGTCTGCTCGGTTTTGGATATTTTAAAGGCCTTTGTATCCTTGCCGAAAAGCAGCAATCTGCACTGCTCGGCGGCATTTAACATCAACAGATGAGAAAATTCCTCATCGGTTTTAACCTCGGCGTAACGCAAGCCGGCCCATATGCCGTTCATGGCACCTCGGGCAGCCTCCGAGGCACGCTTGTCATCCTCAAGTAAAATGCTGCAAAAGGCGTACAGTCTGTTTTTGTTTGCTTCAAAAAGCTTTTTCATTGCTTTCTCGTGCCCGGCCGCGGCACGCTCTGCTGTTGTCGGCATAAATTATTCCTCCGTTGTAATCATCGGGTTTAAGGGCTTAAGCCCGTTATACCGATTATACGCTTCAAATTTTACGGCTTTTTAAACGCAATTTTAAAATTTACACCGAGTGTTAAATTATAAAACTGCGCTTTAAATAATTGCGTTAAAGATTTAACCACCTTAAATACCGGATTTGTGTGTAGAAAAAGACCATACCCTCTAACCTTGGGGATGGTCTCATACTGTAGACAAAGCCTCGAAAGAGACTTTGTCTACAGTATGAAAAGCGTGTGACATTTACCGCCACACGCTTTTTGCTAATTTATCTTTTCAATCAATTCTTTCAACCATTTCGGACTGTTTTTACCAATCGGCTGAAGTTCACCGTTTTTATATTTAGCCACCGTTACAAAGCCGTTATCGTTATCATAAAAAGTTGCCTCGTTACAGTAAGGCAATACGGTAAGCAAATCATCAAAGCGCTTTTCAAAGCGTTTGGTTACTGTCTCCGTATCAATATTATGTCCGCCTTTTTTTACTCGATTTTCAATACGAAGCAGGCTTTCCTCCTTTGTATCAAGCCCAACATAGTAAAGGCGGATATAATAATCCTTTTCGATTGCTCTTTTAACGGTATTCAGTGTTTTTCTCCCCGAAAGAGTGGTTTCCTGTGTAAAGCAAATTTCTTTTTCCAAACAGTCATCAATAATCGCAATTGCCTGTTTGCTGCCCTCAATTGCATTGCCGCCGCAAGCGACAGTAATTTTATCAACATCAATAATCTTTCCGAGATTATTGATTTCGGTTCTTAAAACACCGGTCAAGCTGCTTTTACCGCAACCGTTAACTCCGGCAATAATCGTATATGTTTTCATATATACCAATTCCTCTTTGAATTTCTGCAACAATATTATAGCACACCTAAAAAATTTTTTCAATAATCGCTTCAAGTCCTTTTCAATCAATTCGCAGGTTTAAATTATAAAAATATGTAATGTGATGGCGGAGATTACTGCTTCGCCATCTATCAGCACAATTACGCCGATTTTTTAAGTGCCTCTGTTTTTTCATCGGCAATCGCTTGGCAGTGACAAATCATATTTCCTTGCCATCATAATCAATTTCATAGTAATTATCTTGGAAATCATATATTTTAATTAAATTATCGCTCATTTCAAATGCTCTCTTGCCCGTTATTGAAGCAAAAATATCCCTGCCGCTAAAAGACCACAATTTTTCTAAATCCCTATTATATCTTGCGATTTCAATTTCGCCGTGTACGATATAATCATCACCGAATTTGTTCAGCGAGAAAACACTTCCAAACATATCTGTGGGTTTTATGCCGATAATTTCCCCTTTAACGACATCTATCTGCAAAAAAGCTTCATTTTGAAGAAGAGTAAGGATAGTCCCGTCCAAAACAGTGATATCACCCGCAGGTTCACCGATAAGGGATATTAAAGCAATTTTCTTTTGCTCTTTAAATAAATTCACATCAAATTCAAAAGCTTTTATACGGTCTTCGGCATTGTAATTTTTCGGATTAAGCACAATGTCATATTTCTTGTTTTTGGGATCACCAAATGAGAATTGTTCGTTCACGGAAACGGTTATTATGCAAAATTCATTCTTTAATATCATAATCTCTTTTCCCACTCGGTCTCTTTAAATCCAACAAGCACAAAATCGTCGCCGATGAGTAAAGGGCGTTTAACAAGCATACCGTCGGTTGCGAGGAGCTTTAGCATTTCATTCTCACACATTTCGGGCAGTTTGTTTTTAAGGTCTAATGATTTATATAAAAGCCCGCTTGTATTAAAAAACTTCTTTAGCGGCAATCCGCTTTTGTGATACCACTCTGTCAGTTCTTCAAGCGTGGGATTATCAAGCTTAATATCCCTTAATTCATATTCTTGTTTTTTATCATCCAACCACTTTTTAGCCTTCCCGCAGGTAGTGTATTTCGGATAGCAAATAAATTTCAACATAACAAATTCTCCTTATAGTTTTAGTTATTGTTTCCTATTTGAATATAATTTAATTTACAAAAAGCATATCTGTAATATCTGCTGTTCACGGCAACGTAAATATATCCGTTTTCAATGTCGGTTGCATAAATTTCACCGTAAACTGTTTTGATTTTTAAAGTATCATAGCATCAATAATGCTCAATGCAATAGAAAAGAGTAGTGAATATGAGCCGCCTAAATAATAACACAAATAAAGGAAGAGGTAAACACATAAATTACGAAAAGAGACTGAAAATTAACTCAATTCAGAAAGCTTTATAAGGAAAAAAATTTGTCGTTGAAAAAGCGCGGCAAATGTGGTACAATCAATAAAATATATAAAAACGGAGGAAGCAGAAAATGGCTTATTATTTTAACGAGGTATCTCATACCTTCAACGAATACCTTTTGGTGCCGGGCTATTCATCGGCCGAGTGCATACCCGCCAATGTCAGTCTTAAAACACCGCTGGTGAAGTTCAAAAAGGGTGAGGAGCCCGCAATTACAATGAACATTCCGCTCACCTCTGCAATAATGCAGTCGGTTTCGGGGGACAGGCTTGCCGTTGCCCTTGCGCGTGAGGGCGGCGTTTCGTTTATATACGGCTCTCAATCGGTTGAGGATGAGGCCGCCATGGTGGAAAAGGCCAAATCCTACAAGGCGGGCTTTGTTGTGAGCGAATCCAACGTTACTCCCACCGACACACTGAGGGACATTTTGGATTTAAAGGCCAAAAACGGTCACTCAACCGTTGCGGTAACCGAGAACGGAAAGCCCGACGGCCGACTTTTGGGCATTGTTACCGGCAGGGATTACCGTGTAAGCCGAATGGACGTGAACACGCCCGTAAGCGAATTTATGACCCCGCTCTCATCGCTTGTGGTGGGGGACGAGGGCACAACCCTTAAGCTTGCCAACGATATTATTTGGGAGCACAAGCTTAATTCCCTGCCGATTGTGGATAAAAACGGCAATTTGAAATATTTTGTTTTCCGTAAGGATTACGATGCCCACAAGGAAAACCCCAACGAGCTGCTTGATGCTCACAAGCGCTATGTTGTGGGTGCGGGCATTAACACCCGTGATTATGAGGAGCGCGTGCCCGCTTTAATAGCCGCGGGAGCCGACGTGCTGTGCATTGACTCCTCCGAGGGCTTCAGTGAGTGGCAGGCCCGCACGCTGAAATTCATTCGTGAAAAGTACGGCGATACCGTAAAGGTGGGCGCCGGCAATGTTGTGGACAGAGAGGGCTTTATGTTTTTGGCCGAGGCCGGAGCCGACTTTATTAAGGTTGGCATAGGCGGGGGTTCGATTTGCATAACCCGCGAAACCAAGGGTATAGGCCGCGGGCAGGCAACCGCGCTTATAGAGGTTTGTGCGGCGCGCGACGAATATTTTGAAAAGACGGGTGTTTATGTTCCCGTTTGCTCAGACGGCGGCATTGTGCACGACCACCATATGACCCTGGCGCTTGCCATGGGAGCCGATTTTATGATGCTGGGCCGCTATTTCGCCCGCTTTGACGAAAGCCCGACCAACCGCATAAGCATAAACGGCAATTATTATAAGGAATACTGGGGCGAGGGCTCAAACCGTGCAAGAAACTGGCAGCGCTATGACCTTGGCGGCGATAAAAAGCTTTCCTTTGAGGAGGGCGTTGATTCCTACGTGCCCTATGCCGGCACACTGAAGGACAATGTCGGGCTTTCGCTTTCAAAGGTGCGCTCCACAATGTGCAACTGCGGCGCGCTTACAATACCCGAGCTTCAAAAAAAGGCAAAGCTCACGCTTGTTTCCGCAACCAGCATTGTGGAGGGCGGTGCGCATGACGTTATCCAGAAGGACACCTCCTCGGGGCTTGTGAAATAATGGCGGAGAAAAGCATTAACGATACGCGTGAGCTTTTGAGCAAGGCAAACGAGCTTTTTGAGCAGACGCGGCCGTTTGCGGAGCTTATGATGCGCTACAAATGCGCCATGCTGGAGGTTAAAACCAAGCTTGACGTGCTTAACACACAGCTTTCGCTTGAAAACGACCGCAATCCCTTTGAATCAATAGAAAGCCGGCTGAAAAGCCCGCAAAGCATAATGGAAAAGCTTAACCGCAAGGGGCTTGCGCCGACGGTTGAAAGCATTGAGGAAAATTTGAACGATGTTGCCGGCATACGTGTGATTTGCTCCTTTCCCGAGGATATTTACATATTGGCGGATGAGCTTTGCTCACAGGACGATATCCGCCTTGTGGAGCGCAAGGATTACATTAAGCAACCCAAGCCCAACGGCTACAGAAGCCTGCACCTGATAGTGGAAATTCCGATTTTTATTATGCCCGAAAAGAAATATATGCGGGTGGAGGTGCAGCTTCGCACAATCGCAATGGACTTTTGGGCGAGTCTTGAGCACAAGCTTAAATATAAAAAGAATTTAAACCCAGAGCTTACCGAAATTTCGGAGGAGCTTAGGGCCTGCGCCGAGGAAATCAGCCGTCTTGATATGAAAATGCAGGAAATTCACCGCAGAATAGACGAAAACGACTGCTGAAACGGACGAGTATTTGGAAAATTTAAGAAATATGACAAAAAGGGTTGCAATTTTGTAACCCTTTTGTTATAATAGCTTTATGAAAAATTACAATTTGTAATCTTTGAAAGAAGTGAAAGTTATTTTTCGGGATTTTTTAAATAAAGCCGCGGCTGCGGAGGTGTTGTCCGCAAACGGGCCGATAGGTCGGGTAATTTCCTTTGTTAAGAAAAATAAGCTGATTGTTCGCGCGGGCAGTCTTTGTCTTGCGGGAATGCTCGGAATAGGCATAAGCATAGTCGCCACCGGCATAACACTCGGCTTTAAGGTGCGCTACGGCGGGAGTGATATTGCAACCGTAAGGAGTGCCTCGGTTTTTGAAAGCGCAAGGGGCATCATTTTAAAAACGGTGGATGCCGATACGGCCGAGGCCATAAAGCAACCTGATTTTAAAATGACACTCACGGTATCGGACAGGCTCAGTAGCGCCTACGCGCTTGCAAGCGCAATATTGGAAAACACGGGTGATATAGTCGAGGCTGCCGCACTTAATGTAAACGGCGAGCAGCTCATTTGCGGACAGGCCGATGAATTAAATGCCGCCCTGGAAGCGGGACGTACCCGCTTTGAGCCGGAGGGGGCCGAAAGCACCTCGGAATTTACCGACGAGATAAGCGTGGAAAAGGGATATTATCTTAAATCCGAGCTGGCTTCTTTAGACGAGCTTAAGACCGCGGCCTGCACGCTCAATGTTAAAACAGTATCTGTTATTGTAACCGATACCGATATTCCCTACACAACCAAAACCGTTAAAACGGGAACCGAGCTTATAGGCTACTCCTGTGTTACCCAAAAGGGTGAAACGGGGTTAAACCGCAAAACCGAAAGTGTGGAAAGCATTAACGGTGAGGTTACCTCCCGCACGGAGCTTTCGGCGGAAACTCTTAAAAATCCCGTGCAGCAGGTTGTGCTTGTGGGCACCGCAAAAACCACTGCCACCGCCGCAGAGCGCACTGCCGCAAGGAGCGAGGGCTTTATTTGCCCATTAACGCGCGGCTCGTTCGTTATAAGCTCGTACTACGGTGACGGGCGCGGCCATAAGGGAATGGATCTTGCCGCCGACAGCGGAACACCCATTTACGCCGTGGCAGACGGTACCGTTACAGCCTCGGGCTTTCAAAAGGCTTACGGCTATTATGTTGATGTGGACCACGGCAACGGAATTACCACCCGCTATGCACACGCAAGCGTGCTTAAGGTTGCACGCGGAGCCACGGTAAAGCAGGGCGATTTGCTGGCGCTTGTCGGCCGCACCGGAAATTCCACAGGTAATCATCTGCATTTTGAGGTTATTGTAAACGGCAACCGTGTAAACCCCGCCTCTTATATAGGCTTGGATTGATTTTAACCGATATATTAAAGAAAGCACCCTCCCGCATTTAAGCGTGGGAGGGTGCTGTTTATTCTGTTATATTCTCCGTGAAAAAATTTCTTCCTTTTCTCTTTTAAACTCCGCAAAGCATCCGTTATCGAGCGCCGCGCGAATATCCTCCATAAGGTGGTTATAAAACCACAGGTTGTGCATAACCGTAAGGCGCTGGGACAGCATTTCGCCGCATTTAAGCAGGTGGCGTATGTAGGCCTTGCTGTATTTTCGGCAGGTGGGGCAGCCGCAGTTTTCGTCAATGGGGGTCATATCGTACTCATACTTTTTGTTGTTGATGTTAATAATCCCCTGAGAAGTGAAAAGGTGACCGTGGCGTGCGTTGCGGCTGGGCATTACGCAATCGAATAAATCCACGCCCCGTTCAACCGCATTTAAAATGTTGGCGGGGGTGCCTACACCCATTAAATAGCGGATTTTGTTTTCCGGCATATGCGGTGTGACGTTATCTATAATATCATACATAACCTCTGTGGGCTCACCCACCGCAAGTCCGCCTATTGCGTAGCCGTCAAGCTCAAGCTCGGCAATGCGCTTCATATGCTCTACACGCAGGTCGGCATAGGTGCAGCCCTGGTTAATCCCGAATAAAAGCTGATTTGGGTTCACGGTGCCGGGCATGGAATTGAGCTCGGCCATTTTTTTCTTGCAGCGCGCAAGCCAGCGTGTGGTTCTCTCACAGGAGGCCTTTGAGTAGGAATATTCCGCCGGGTTTTCCACACATTCGTCAAAGGCCATTGCAATCGTGGAGCCGAGGTTGGATTGAATTGTCATACTTTCCTCGGGGCCCATAAAAATCCGCCTGCCGTCAACGTGCGAGGCAAAGGTGACCCCATCCTCGGTGATTTTTCTTAAAGGAGCCAGCGAAAAAACCTGAAACCCGCCCGAATCCGTAAGAATGGGCCCGTCCCAGCAGGTGAACTTGTGCAGCCCGCCGCAGGTACGAATAAGCTCATCACCCGGGCGAACGTGCAAATGGTAGGTGTTTGAAAGCATTATTTGACAATCTAGCGCCTTTAAATCCTCGGCCGACACTGCCCCCTTAATGGCGCCCGCGGTTGCAACATTCATAAATGCCGGGGTTTGCACCGTGCCCCTTACTGTGGTAAATTCGGCACGGCGTGCGCGCCCCTCCTGTTTTAAAAGCTTGTACATATCGCTTCTCCGTTTTAGTGTAATAACGACATTTTAGCAGAAAACCGCCGTAAAATCAAGATAAAACGGGGAAATTTAATATTGCTGAATTTTTCATAAAGAAATAATAGATATTATTTATACATCAATTGAGCTTTGCAAGGCGATTTTGTAACACGGTATTGACAAACCAACAAAAAATTCTTGAAAACGCCCTTACAATCTGCTATACTGATTATGCCAAACAAAACTCAATATACAAGCTGTGGGAATATTCTCTTTTTTTATCGGGAGTAGTATACCCTTTTAATTTGTGCACTTATCTTCAGAATTTGGTAAAAACGCAAATTCCTCTCGATGAGTGCATAGGATATTCCTTGTTTGTTCGAGTTTTGTTTGGCGACAATCGGAGCTTGCGTTTTTCGGTGCGATGACTTCGGTTGTCGCACTTTTTTGTTTTAGGAGGGTAGGAGTAAAGTTAAATTAAAAGATATAATTAAGAAAATTAAAAGGGGAAATGTAAAAATGTCAAATGCAACTGCGGGCGCAACTTTGTTATCTTTCTTTTTACCGTTAATACTTATAAGCGCGATCATACTGTTTTTTGTAGGCAAAAAAATAATAGTTACAAGAAACGAAAAAAAGAAATCCGGTGAAATAAGAAAGTTAAATATTGTATTTAAAATACTTTGTTGTTTAGGCTGTGTAATAGATTTGATTCTTATAGGGTTTATTACAAATGGGGGCTTTAGCACGGAAGAAGGATTTATCATTACACTTTTGTTGATTATCCCCGGAATAACCACTCAATGCATTTATTTCTTGCCGTACCTAATTGCAAATTCAAAGGGTCATGATCAGGAAACGGCAATATTTATTCTCAATTTATTTGCCGGTTGGACAATTATTGCTTGGGTGATTGCTTTGGTATGGGCTTTTACAAGAAAAACCATAGTAGTGCCGCAGAAAAATTTAAGTAACGCGGATGAAATCGCAAAATTTAAAAATTTACTTGATGAAGGAATTATAACAGAGGAAGAATTTGAAAACAAAAAGAAAGAATTATTGAATTTATAGCATCACTCTGTCGTGCTGTTTATGACACCCGCCGATATACCGCTCCGTAACATAACAGATTTTCAAATCAACACCCACCTGTCGTAAAAGGCAAGTGGGTGTCGGTTTATAATTTATTCGGTTTTAAAAATCTGCGTAGTAAATACGGATTTTTCTTTTGGCGGAAAGGCCTTGTCGAATTGCTCGACATCGGCGTCATCCGCAAAATAGCAATCGGGTGTTTTGTATTCACCGGTAATGGCGTGAAGATAGTCGGGCTTTAATTCCTTACACAAAAAGAATGAGGAATCGGCATTCTCCGGCAAGCCGTGGTACCTGATGCCGAAATTTGCCGCATAAGAAAAGCCGCTCTTGCCGTAAAATTCAATATTCCCCTCAAAGCACACGGCGCCTGCGCCGTATTCCGCTGCCCTTTCCAAGGAGTAATCAAGCAGTGCCTTGCCGTAGCCCCGGCGTTTCAGATTATTCGCAATACAGATAGGGCCCATGGTCATAATCGGAATTTTATTTCCGTTATCGGCTAAGATATGCGTTTTCACAAAAACGTTTTGACCGATGATTTTGCCGTTTTGTTCCATAACGAAGCTGAGCTCCGGCACAAAATCTGGATTTGAACGCATTTTATGCAAAACAAAATGCTCGGCACAGCCGGGGCGGTAAACATTCCAAAAAGACTCACGAACCAAAGCCTCAACCGCTTTGTAATCCGTGGGCTTTTCGTTTCTTATATTAAATTTTTCCATTTGTAAAAATCCTTTCTTATTTTAAAATATTAAAAAAGAATTTTCACAAGCTCCAAGGTGTTGTTCTTCAAACAGCATTCTCCGAAATTTTATTTAAGGCTTTCGCCCGAAATTTATTGTAACATAAATAGCAACGTATTTCAAGCTTTTCGGTATAAACAAAGGCCCGCACGTATCAAACGGCATTATTCGGGGAAAATAGTGTGACGGAGGGTGAGAATTTATGTGTACTGCGGTTGCTTACAGAAAAAACGGACTTTTTTTCGGCAGAAATCTCGATTATGAAAAATCCTACGGTGAAAGCATTGCCTTTGCCCCGCGCGGCTATGATTTTGCCTTCGGGGGCGGCTTTAAATCCACAGGGCATTATGCCATTATCGGTACGGCGCACATTTCGGGCGGTTATCCGCTTTATTATGACGGCATGAACGAAAAAGGGCTTTGCATTGCGGGGCTCAACTTTTTAAAGGGTGCGGAATATGCGCATCACTCCGCCTTGGCCGCGGCACCGTTTGAAATTATCCCGCTGGTGCTTTCGCTTTGCAAAAGCACAGAAGAAGCCTGCCGGCTGCTCAACGGGCTTGCAACGGCCGAAATTCCGTTTGGAGCCTCCCTCCCCGCGGCGCGACTGCATTGGCTTATTGCCGATAAAGAAAAAACCGTGGCGGCCGAGCCTAAAAACGGAAAAATTAAAATATACGATGCTCCCGTGGGTGTGCTTACAAATGACCCCGATTTTCCCGAGCAAATGCGAATGCTCGGGAATTATGCGGCACTGAGCCCACAGCCGCCCGAAAACCGCTTTTCGCCCGATATTAAGCTTACTCCCTACAGCCGAGGGCTTGGGGCTTACGGGCTGCCGGGTGATTTATCCTCGGCCTCGCGCTTTGCCCGTGCCGCCTTTATGCTTGCAAATTCCGTTTGTGAAAATGGCGATGAGCTCATACAGCTTTTTCACATACTTGATACCGTTAAGCAGGTAAACGGCTGCTGTGTAACCGAAAACGGCGGGCTTGAAAAAACAATCTATACCGCCTGCTTTGACACCGAGCGGCTGTTGTATTGCTACACCGCATACTCAAAGCGGCAGATAACGGCTGTTGATATGCGTGCAGAGGACCGAAGCGGCGCGGCCTTAAAGGTATTTCCCATGCTTTTGAAAAATAAAACGGAAATGCAAAACGGGCTTGACTTTACTGCCGTAAAATGCTAATATCACAGTGAAAGGAAGTAATAAAATGAAATTTGAAACCATACATCTTAAAGAATTATATCCCTTTGCGGGGCTTGACGGCTGTGACCCGACGGTTGACGTGTTTTTGCCCTTTAATATGACCGAAATGAACCGTCAGGACAGAAAAAGGCCCTGTATGCTGATCTGCCCCGGCGGCGGATATTCTTTTTGCAGTCAGCGTGAGTGGGAGCCGGTGGCACTTCATTTTCTGCCCGAGGGCTTTAATGTTTTTGTTCTTAATTACTCTGCGGCTCCGCACCGCTTCCCCACACAGCTGCGTGAGGTGGCGGCAACGGTGGATTTGATTTACAAAAACGCCGATTTGTGGAATTGCGATACCTCAAAGCTTGCAATAATGGGCTTTTCCGCGGGCGGCCACCTTGCGGCGCATTATTCGGTAATGTACAATTGCCCCGAGGTTGCAGAGGTTTTGCCCGATAGCCACCCCGTTAACGCAAGCGTGCTTTCCTACCCCGTAATAACGGCCGACCCCGCCTGCGGGCATATGGGCAGCTTTAATAATCTTCTCGGCAAGCCCGAGCGCACGGCTGAGGAAATAGATTATTTCTCCTGCGACCGCCGTGTCACCGAAAATACTCCGCCCGCATACATATGGCACACCGCCTCGGATAATTGCGTTCCCGTTGCCAACAGCTTTTTATATGCCGAGGCACTCAGCCGTTGCGGCGTACCGTTTGAGCTGCACATCTTCCCCTACGGCTCGCACGGTCTTTCCACTGCAGACGAGCACTCCTGCGATAACTTGGCACCCGAGGCCGAGTACGCTGCCGCATGGCTTTCCGACCTTAAGCGCTGGCTTAAGCTTATGGGGATTTCGTATAAATGATTAAACATATAATCCTTTGGAAGCTTAAAGAAGATATTAAAAGCACAGATATTCCCGATATAAAGCAAAACGCAAAAACCGCGCTCGAAGAATTAAACGGTAAAATAGAAGGTCTTGCGGAGTTGCGCGTTATAACGGACGGTCTGCCCACCTCAAATGCCGATATGCTGCTGATTTCGGCCTTTGAAAATGCGGAGAGCCTCACGGCATATCAAAAAAATCCGCTTCACAATGCCGCGGCCGATAAATATGTTCGCCCCTTCACCGCACAAAGACTGTGCTTTGATTTTGAAGAATAGCTTTTAATTTATTTCCCCTGCTTTTGCCACTGTAGGCAATAAGCGGGGGAATGCTTTTATTGTATCAAGAAAACCTGTCGCTTGGCGAGTGGTTTTGATGAAGCTTAAATTACAGCCCACAGGTTAAATTTAACTTCGTAGGGACAGGCGTCCTGTCAAGTGTAAGTATGTTTACAGGTTGTGCAAGGAGACTGAAAGTTATCCACACAATTAACCGACAAACGGTCGGCATGATTTTTGCACCCTAAAAGCCTGATTTTTAACCGTTTTTTCCTATTTTAACATTCTCCGGATAAAAAAACATCCGAGGCTCTCTTTTAACATTGAACCTCGGATGTTTTAGTTGCTTTTTTTACAGCCCCATTAATTGGTCTGTGCAAGCTTTAAAATTACATTCGTAGGGTAGTGCCCTCAACCATCCGTTATATTAACGGTTTTCAAGAAAAGTCACCCGAATTGTGCAAAAAATAAATTATTTGAAAACAGTATAAGAATGATTGTATTGCCCTAAAATCAAAGCAAAGAAGCTTTATTATTTTTCAAAATTCACTATTGAAATCGAAAAAAAAAAGTATTATAATTGTACCGTTCCGAGGTACAGGTTCTGCGGCCGCAGACGGAGCCTTTGTGCGGACAGGCATATTTATCGGCGGTGTACGGAGCTTGCCGTGTGAAAAAATCGCGTTGCAAGTGTTTATATGCTCAGCTTCGGCCGTTTGCACGTCAACCGAAACAGGTGCGATATAAAATCACCTTATCGGTAGTTTTACATCGTATTTTATCACGTGAAAGGAAATGGTGATTTTTATGGAAAATGTCAGACCGGAAGCAATGAAAAGAATTAACACCCCGCAGCTTGCAAATGCCTTTATTGAGGAACAGGTAAAGGCCGTGCGTGAGCAGGTGGGCGATAAAAAGGTGTTGCTTGCACTTTCCGGCGGTGTGGATTCCTCTGTTGTGGCCGCCCTCCTTATAAAGGCGATCGGAAAACAGCTTACCTGCGTTCATGTTAACCATGGGCTTATGCGCAAGGGCGAAAGCGAGCAGGTTATAGAGGTTTTCCGCAATCAAATGGATGCAAATCTCGTTTATGTGGATGCTACAGACCGTTTCCTTGATCTGCTTGCAGGCGTTACCGAGCCCGAAAAAAAGCGTAAAATTATCGGTGCCGAATTTATCAAGGTGTTTGATGAGGAGGCCGCAAAGCTTGACGGCATTGCGTTCTTGGCTCAGGGCACCATTTATCCCGATATTCTCGAATCCAAGGGCGTAAAGGCTCACCACAATGTGGGCGGCCTGCCGGAGGATGTGAAGCTTGAGCTTGTTGAGCCCGTAAAGCTGCTCTTTAAGGATGAGGTTCGCGTTGTAGGTGAGGCACTCGGTTTGCCGCACAGTATGGTATACCGTCAGCCGTTCCCGGGCCCCGGTCTCGGCGTGCGCTGCCTCGGCGCCATCACAAGGGACAGGCTTAACGCACTGCGTGAAGCCGATGCAATACTTCGCGAGGAATTTGATAAAAACGGTCTTGCCGAAAAGGTTTGGCAGTACTTTGTCGCCGTTCCGGATATGAAAAGCGTCGGCGTAAAGGACGGTAAGCGCTACGAGGGTTGGCCTGCGGTAATCCGCGCGGTTAACACAACCGATGCCATGACCGCCACTATTGAGGAAGTGCCTTACCCTGTGCTTCATAAAATAACAAATCGCATAACAACGGAGGTTGAGGGAATAAATCGCGTGGTTTTCGACCTCACCCCAAAGCCAATTGCCACGATCGAGTGGGAATAATACCAAAAACGCTGAAAACCTGCATAAACACTGGGTTTTT
>CAZKUO010000021.1:0-26225 GCA_964555975.1 uncultured Ruminococcus sp.
TTTACGGAATCGAAAAGGATATTGCAAAAGTGGCGGATATACTCGGTCACAGCAGTATCAACACAACACGAATTTATATAATTTCAACCGGCACCGAGCACCGTAAAAGAATGGAAAATATGCGGCTTATAATTTAACTGTAAAATAAAAAATCCGCCCAAAGAGACGGTTTATGACATAATCAGCATTATGTTGCTTAATAAGCATTAAATTATGAGTAAATTATAACACCAACGATAAACGTTTGCAACAACTTTTTCCAATAAAAGATAATTTTGTATATTTATCAAAAAAATTGTGACACGAATAAGCCTTTTCTTTAAAAGCACTTGAAAAGGCTTGATTTTTTATGCTTATTTTCGGGATTGAACAGCTTTAAAGCCCTCCTTGCCTAAAGGAGGGTGGCAGCCGTAGGCTGACGGGAGGATATAAATAGTTTGAATTTTGCAAAAACTGATTTATTGTATCCCTCCGTCACGGCAAAGCCGTGACACCCCCCCCTTTTAGGCAAGGGAGGCAAAATTGCGCTAACCGCAGCTATGTACAACATAATGCTGATTATGTTTCAAGAAGATGCTTTTTGTTTGTGCCCTCTTTTATAATTGGCCGAACACATTATGCAGAAGGGGAATTGTGATGTGAGCGCTATAACGGCGGAGCTTAAGAAAATCAGCTTTGCGGAAATTATTATAACGGTTAGTATGTTTTGCATTGGAACATTTCACGAATGTCTTTCCTGCGCAATTTCGGTCGTAATGCTTGTATGGCTGATATATAAATCCGTGCGGGAGAAGAAGATATGTTTTTATCTTAACATCACATCGCTTTCGGTGCTCTGTATGCTTTTGTTTTACGGCTTGACTGCTTTTTGGGCAGTTGACAGCGGTATGGCTATTATAGGCTTTATGAAATTCCTGCCCGTATTTATTTATCTTTCTGTGCTTATGCAGACAGAGAATATTGACGGAATTATATCAAGGCTTCCGCTTTCTGCCGCAGTTATGACGATTGTTTCGGCCGTAGGTATGCAAATTCCGATTTTTGAAAATTTTTTCTCGGTATCCGGCAGACTTGCGGGATTTTTTGAATACCCGAATACATTTGCACTTTTTCTGCTTATATCGGAGCTTGTTGCCGTTTCAAGGTCAAAACTCAGGGTGCTTGATTTTGCAATAATCGGCGTTTTGCTTTTCGGAATTTTCTATTCCGGCAGTCGAACGGTATTTGTGCTGACTTTAGCGGCTAATGCTGTTTTGATTTTTTCTGTAACAAAGCGGACTGTAAAGCTGTTTGTGGTGGCATTTTTCGGAATTTTCGCGATGGGCGCCGTAATTTTTGCCATGGTGTCTGGCGGTGACAGTGCTTTCGGAAGATTTTTGACAATATCCGTTAACGAAAGCACCTTTGTGGGACGATTTTTATATTTTAAGGATGCACTTCCCGTTATATTAAAGCACCCGTTCGGTATGGGGTATATGGGATATTACTATATACAACAGTCGATACAGACCGGCGTGTATTCGGTAATGTATATACATAACGATTTTTTACAGATTTTGCTCGACATAGGCTGGTTGCCTTTCATACTTTTCGGAACGGCAATTATAAAATCAATTTTCTGTGGAAAAAAGCCTTTTTATAAGCGGGTTATTCTTGCAGTTACGGCACTTCATTGCTGCTTCGATTTTGATTTGCAGTTTATTGCAATGTTTATGCTTTTACTCCTTTTTACCGACTGTAAATCAGGAAAGCAGCTTTACTCGGAAAAATGCGGGGCAATCGGTATTGTGAGCGTTACTGCGGCTGTTGCCTGCGTTTATTTCGGTATATCGTTTACTCTTTCGCAGTTCGGTAAATTTGCCGAGGCAAATTCTCTTTACCCGTTTGATACCCGTACTCAGGTTCAGCTTCTTATAAGCGAGGAGGATATTAAAAAAGCAGACAAAATTGCCGATAGCATTATAAGCCGCAACAAATATGTAACCCTTGCGTACACCGTGAAGGCAAGACGGGCATACCTTGATGGTGATTTTGCAAGTGTAATTGAATATAAACAGGAAGTTTTTGAAAAGGCCTATTTTGCATATGATGAATACGAGGAATATTGTTATATGCTTATTACCGGCATAGCACTTTACAACCGTGCGGGTGACACTTCAAGTGCCCGTATTTGTATTAATGAGCTTAAAGCGGCGGCCGATTCGGTTCATACGGCCGAAAACAGACTCAGCACCCTCGGAGCTAAAATTAAGGATCAGCCGAAGACCCGTCTGCCGGATGACATTGAGGAGTATCTTAAATCGGAGATGACAGAATAGTAATGAAGAAAATTACGATTTTTTTCCTTGCGGTGACGGTCTTGGCAGAAATGATTATTATTTCGGGTTGCTCACCCGGCAACGAGAAAAAATTGCTGATAAACGATATAAACGGTGCAGAGATATTTAAGTTTCAAACTATATCCGATGGGCGTACAGAGCTTGATGGAAACGACCGTAGGGCATATCTTGAGACGGTTCTTTCCGAAAGTGAGAAAGCCATAGCGGAAGCGCGGGGCTGTACCGAAGAAGAAGCCCGAGAATATCTGCTGAAAAATGACTGCACGATATATACAGCCTTTGATGAGAGGGCTTTTGAGTCGGTTAAAGCGGCGTATGAAAGCTACGGTATCAAAGAGCTTGGATTTGGGTGCGCGGTTACCGATTTGCACGGTAATTTGCTAGCGTTATACAGCTCGGAATCGGGCGATGAAAATTATGTGAATTATGCAACCGAAAAAACGCCGCCCTATTCTTCTTTTAAGCCGCTGTGCGTTTACACCCCCGCAATAGAAAACGGGCTTGCGAATTGCTCCTCGGTTTACACCGATGCTCCGATTAAAAAAATCAGCAGTGAAAACGGGAAAAGATACGATTGGCCTGCAAATGCAACAGGTACATATACAAACGAAAGTACAAGCCTTTCGTATGCAATTAAAATTTCGCTTAATACTGTTGCGGTACTGTGTATGCAGACTGTAGGCGTTCTGAATTCCTTGGATTTTTTAGAAAACAAGTTCGAACTTACCCTTGATTTTGAAAAGAAAAAGGCAATGCTCTACGGAGAGGACGAGGTTATCGGAAATGTTGCGCTCGGCTATCTTTATGATGGTGTAAGCCCTGTGGATATGGCAGGTTATTATCAGATTTTTGCAAACGGGGGTTACTATTGCAAGCCGCATACAGTGCTTAAAATTTTAAATAAAAACGGAGCAACTGTTTATGAGAACACATTTGAAGAACAGAGGGTGATAAAGAGCACAACGGCATATATTATGAATCGCTTATTGCAAAATGTTGTCACACCGGGCGGAACGGGTGATGCTGCGCGATGTGAAGGTGTGACTGTAGGGGGAAAAACCGGAACCGGTGACGACGGAAACTGGTTTGTGGGATTTACACCGCAATACACCTGTGCTGTATGGCACGGAACAGAGCTTGCAAAAAACAATGCTTGTGAGATTTTTTCCAAAGCGTTAAGCGGTTTTGATAACACTGCCGGAAAGAGCTTTCCAAGCTGCGCCGAAATAAATACGGCGGCTTACTGTACCGAAAGCGGAATGCTATTTTCCGATAAATGCTTAAAGGCAGATATAGGTTATTTCGCTTCGGATGATATTCCGCAGATTTGCGATAAACATAATTGATTTTTAAGGAGTTGGTTTGCGTGAAAATGTTGAAAAGGTATTCAGCACTGCTGTTAGCAGTATTAATAACTGCTTTATCCCTGCCGGTTGCGGCATTGGAAAATGAAATTCTGCCTGAGGTGAAAAGTGTTGAATTTGAGAAAATATCAATTATTGAGGGCATGGGAAGTTATCAAAAAACCGAATATAATCCCGATGCCGGCCTTTGGGTGAATTATTACCATTACAACTATTCCAAGCCCGAATATATCGTTACATTAAAGGACGGAACAATCTTAAAGCCTGACAAATGGGGATGGATTACCTATAAAGGTGATGATTATTGCCTTTACTGTTCCGACGATCAAAGCTATACCAAGCAATGGGGTGTAGGCACCCATACCGTAGCGGCGAGCATAATGGGCTTTGAAACCTCTTTCGAGGTGGAAATAACCGAATCGCCCTATGTTTCGTTGGAAATATTAGAGGTTGAGGCTTTAACGGAAAATGAAAATTGTTATATTTCCGAAAACGGTAATATAATTTATTATAATCCTAAAGTCATTTTCAAAATTACGGATAAGGACGGCAAATCGGTTTTAATATCTTCTTTGGACAATTTCTATGTTGGTTTTTCAAATAATCAAGAATACGAACCGTGGACTGTCGGAGGCAAAAATCGCTTTACCCTGAAATACTTGAATTTGTCCGGCGAAGCTTCGGTTGAGCTTAAGGCTTCGTCTCCCTTTAAATACATTGAGCAAAACGACGGGTTATATATTACAGATTACTGCGTAATCGGGCAGGAGAAGCTTGAAATTCCGTCGGAAATTGACGGTAAGCCTGTTGTCGGAATACTTTCGCTTGGGAGAGCTGATTTTCTTTCAAGCTTAAAAAGCGTAACCATTCCCGATTCGGTTAAAGTAATCGGGGACAGCGCATTTAGTTGTGCCGATTCCCTTGAAGCCGTAACAATCGGCAGCGGGGTAAAGAATCTTGATGCGGAGATGTTTTGTCTTGAAAAATTAAGCAGTATTACCGTTTCAAAGAACAATCCTTATTATTGTGATGATGGTGGTATTGTATACAATAAGCAAAAAACCGCCTTGGTGGTTTATCCGCTTGCTAAGGGCGAAAGCTATACCGTTCCCGCAAGTGTTACCGATATTGACATATTAAACAGCGATAGATATGCTTTTTTAAACATCACTTTTGCCGATGAATCGAAAATGTTTGTTACGGTTGACGGTGTTACCTACAATTCGGATAAAACAAAGGTTATCACCTGCGATACAACCAAATCCGGATATTATGTTATGCCGGATACCGTAACCGAAATTTCCGAAAATGCTTTCTCCGGCTGCACGAAGCTTACCGGAGTAAAGATTTCGGAAAATGTAACAAGCATTGTGTACCGTGCTTTTGAGTGCTGTAGTTCTCTTTCCGAAATAGCATTGCCGTCAAAGCTGGTATCAATTGATGAACGTGCTTTTGCGGGTTGTTCACAGCTTGGAACGCTGTCGTTACCGTCTTCACTTAAAGTAATAGGCGGAGCCGCATTTGCAAGCTCGGGGCTCAAGAGCATAGATTTACCCGACAGTGTTGAAGAATTGGGCTATGGTGCTTTTTATAACTGTAGAAATCTCGTAAACGTTAAGCTTTCTAATAAGCTTACATATTTAGACTATAAAACATTCAGTTTTTGTGAAAGTCTTACCGATATTATCATACCTCATTCCGTTAAGGGAATAGGAGTAGAGTGCTTTGCCGAATCGGGTTTAACGGCGATATCTATACCGGACAGTGTGACTTATTTGGGAAGTAATGCTTTCTCAGCGTGTGAAAAGCTTGAAAATGCAACATTTGGAAAAGGCTTAACCGAAATTTCATATGCTGCTTTTAGCGGATGCGGAATAAAAGAGCTTTATCTTCCCGAAAATATTATCAGTGTAGGCTCATGTGCATTTTCTGGGTGCAAGAATTTAACCGATGTGCAATTTACAAACAGCAGTATTGAAATCGGCGTTTCTGCATTTTCAAACTGCCCGATTAAGGAACTGAAGCTCCCCGAAGGAATTAAAAATTCAGGTGGTGATCTGGCGTTTGCAGGTACAAGTATATCAAAGCTTTCATTGCCGAACAGCGTTACAAGGATTGCTTATAGAAATTTTGCAAACTGCTCTAACCTTTCCGAAATAGATATTCCGTCAAGCGTAATCAGTATGGGCGGTTATGCATTTGACGAAACTCCGTGGTATGATAAGCAGGCAGACGGCGCGATTTACATTAAGCATATTCTCTACGGCTTTAAGGGTGTTATGCCGGCAAATAGCGAAATGACCGTGAAAACGGGCACAACCGTTATAGCCGACTGTGCGCTTGAAGAACAAAAGGGGCTCACAAGCATCGCACTGCCCGAGGGGCTTAAAACAATCGGCTCTTGGGCATTCTACCGTTGCACTTCAATTAAAAAGATTGATATACCCGCCACGGTAACGGAAATCGACCCCTCTGCTTTTGCAGCCTGCTCATCGTTGACGGCAATAAACGTGTCGGATGACAACCCGAATTATAAGAGTGTGGACGGTGTGCTGTTCAACAAGGACGGTACTGAGCTGCTTTGGTGCCCGAAGCGAGCGAGTGACAGATATGAGGTGCCGAGCGGCGTTAAAAGGATTGCAACAGGCGCTTTCAGCGACAGCGGGGTTTATGCGGTTAAAATAATGAATCCCGACACCGAGCTTTCCGAGTATTCGGTAGGTTTTTCATCCTTGGGTATCGGAAGCCATAGTGACACATATTTCTCAGAAAGCTTCGGTAGGCCGGGCGGAGCATTTAAATACAATGTGGTTGAGATTATCTGCCCGGAAAATTCAAAGGCTTATGCTTACGCAAAGAGTAATTCTATGCTGGCAACGGTCCCTGAGGAAATCAAAATCGAAACATCGGACACGGGAATTAATATTTCGGGAACGAGCGATATAATTTCGGGAAATACCGAAATAACCGTTGAGGAAAAAAAGACCGATAAAATTGTTATTGCAGAGGCGGAGAGCGATAAATATAACCTTGAAACCGCAGTTGTTTTTGATATTAATCTGAAGAAAAACGGTATTAAGGTACAGCCAAACGGTGCTGTTACGGTTTCAATACCTGTTCCCGAAACGCTCAACGGCGCTAAATGCCGTGTGTTTTATATTGACGAAAACGGCAAAATGATCGATATGAAGGCGATTTACCGAAACGGACGATTGATTTTTGAAACCGATCATTTCAGTAATTATATGATTGCTGAATCATATTTTACCCCCGGAGAGCTAGACGGAAGTGACGGGATAACCGATGCGGATGCGGTATATCTGCTGATGCATACATATTTCCCCGAGGAATATCCCGTGCAGCAGCCCTGCGATTTCAACGGTGACGGTGCGGTAACCGATGCGGATGCGGTGTATTTGCTGATGAACACCTACTTCCCCGAGGATTACCCGTTAAATTGATAGGAGAGAAAAATAAATGAAAAAGATTGTTTGCTTAATTTCAAGTATTGTTTTACTTATGTTATCCTGCATAACAGCAAGTGCGGCGGGCAGTGCTGCATTAAACGGTAACGCTTCGGTGACAGTGGACAGCACTATTGAGCTTACCGTTAATGTGAGCGGCTGCGGGGATGCAAGCTCTGTTGCGGTGGATGTTAAGTGTGACGGCGGCTTTGAGGTTGTTTCGGGCACATGGCTTAAAGGCGGCTCACTCCAAAATTTTGATTTGGCAAAGGGAAAGGGCGCTTTGGGCGGACTTACATCACCCGATGTTAACGGAAATCTGTTTAAGCTTGTTTTAAAGGGCAAAACCGCCTCTGCCACTGCGCAGAATGTAAGCGTTAGCGTTATAGCTAAAAACGGCGCAAACGAGATTATGAACATAAAACCGACAAAATCGGTTAAAATTGTCTGTAAAACCCACAGCTTCGGCAATTACAGCAAGAAAGACAACAACAGTCACACCCGCACCTGCTCTGTTTGCGGTGAGGTTGAAACAAGTGCACACAGCTGGAACGGCGGCAGTGTAACCAAGGCGGCAAGCTGCAAGGAAACGGGTGTGAAAACCTACACCTGCACAGCCTGTGATGCCACCAAAACAGAAGTGATTGCAAAAACAAATAATCACACCTACAGCGGTTGGAAGCAAACAAAGGCTCCGAGCTGCACTGCAAAGGGCACCGAAACGCGCACCTGCTCGACCTGCCAAAAAACAGAGAGCCGGGATGTTGCGGCAACTGGGCATAATATGGGAGGCTGGAAAACCACCAAAGAGGCAACCTGCGAAGCTAAGGGCACAGAGACAAGAAGCTGCTCAAAGTGCTCACACACGGAAACAAAAGAGCTTGCGGCACTCGGTCACAAGTTTGCCAACCCCACGGTTACAAAAAAGCCCACCTGCACGGAAACGGGAACCGAAAGCGGAAAATGTACCCGTTGCGGCAAGGAAACAACCAACACAATTAAAGCCACCGGGCACAAAATAGGCGAAAGCGCTACGGTTAAGGAGCCTACCTGCACAGAGGAGGGCCTGAAAGAGGGAACCTGTACCGTTTGCGGCGCAAAGACACAGGAGGCCATTGCCGCAAAGGGCCACAGCTACGGCGAGGCTGTTGTAACAAAGGAGGCCACCGAAACCGAAACCGGAATTAAAAAGGCCACCTGTACCGTATGCGGCGAAACTAAGGAAGAAGAAATACCCTGCTTAACGGCTGAGGTGGGAACAGAGGATCCCGACGGTGATGACGGAGAAAAAGCACCGGTAACGCTTGATAAAGGCAATGAAAAGGGAAACGGCAAGAAGACTGCCGCGATTATAATTTCCGTTGCCGCAGTGGTTTTGGCGGGTGGTGCCGCCGGCGCGGTAGTGTTTATTAAGAAAAGACGTTAAGTAACAGTATTATTCTTATCAAAAAAATCCGTCCCCGGTGGGGCGGATTTTTTGTATAACGAAAAGCATTAAGTAAAACAATCCCTCAGTCAGCTTTACACAAGGGGGCCATTGGTTTGTGCAAACCTTTCGCCTCCACCTGACGGGGGAGGTGGATTTGCCGTAAGGCAAAGACGGAGGGAGAGAAACAAGTTTTTCAACAAAACTACCCCTCAGTCTCGCTTTGCTCGACACTCTGACGGAGCCGTCCCCTTTTGTCGCTTCGCAACATTTTCCCCGCACCGCGGGGAAATCATCCCCTGACAAGGGGAGCCTTATTTGATTTCTGCAAATTTGAATATCCCCCAGTCACCTTGCGGTGCCGGCCCCCTAAAGGCTTTGGGGCCTTTTAATTGGTTTGTGCGATTTTGTCCCTGCCCTACGGTGTTGCTATAAGTCACACAATAACATTTCAGCCTACCGTGGCATTTGCAAAGCTGAAATTCGGCTTGCAAGGGCAGATTTTTTTGATTGTAAATATCGGTAACATATGTTAGAATAAACTATCGTCTGTTCAAAGTTTTATTTATTCGGGAGCGGATTTTAAATGAGTGAAATGAAAGAAAAAATGCACACGGGTGAGCTTTATTTGCCGGGGGACAATGAAATTTTGGAAAGGCAGTTTAAATGCCTAGACCGACTTTACGATTTTAACAGCACCCGTCCCACGGAGCTTGAAAAGCGCGAAAAATTGCTTAAGGAAATGTTTGCCGAAATAGGGGAAAACTGTTATATAGAGCCGCCGTTTTACGCGAATTTCGGCGGTGCGCATATTCATTTCGGGAAAAATGTTTATTGCAATTTCGGAGTTACCATGGTTGACGATACACACATTTATGTGGGGGATTACACAATGTTCGGCCCTAAGGTTACGGTTGCAACGGCAGGTCACCCCATTTTACCGGAGCTGAGGGAGCAGGGCTACCAATATAATGCGGCGGTGCACATAGGTAAAAACTGCTGGATTGGCGCGGGGGCGATTATTCTGCCGGGAATAACCATAGGGGATAACACGGTTGTAGGCGCGGGCAGTGTGGTTACCAAGGATTTGCCCGCAAATTTCGTTGCGGTGGGTAATCCGTGCAGGGTGCTGCGTGAAATTAACGAGCACGACAGGGAGTACTACTTTAAAGACAAAAAAATTCCAAACGAATTAGGGTGAGGCTTTATGACTGCCTTGGATAATAAATTTTTTGAAGCCTACAAGCTGCTTGAAGAAAGGTGCAATGAAATTTACTCGGCCAAAAGCGGCGTGAGTGAATACATTGCCGATATGGAAAGGCATATGTCGCTTGCGGCCTCTGCCGATTTTGAAAGAACTTATAAGAGCTTAAAGCATTTGCGTTGGCTGCGAAATCAAATTGCGCACAATGCGAGCGGCGGCTCCTTTTGCAAAAAAGAGGATTATGATGCCTTAAAGGGATTTTACACCGAGCTTTTAAGGGGTGAAGACCCATTAACACGCCTGAAAGCCGCAAAAAAGCGCACTGCGGCAGGCCGAAAGAAAGAAAACGGCGGCAGTGTGTGGTTTTTGGCGTTCGGAATTTTGATAACGGTGTTTATTTTAATCGCGATTGCGATTGTATCAAGGTGAACTAAAAGAGCGGCCGTAGCGCAATTTAAGCGCTGCGGCCGCGTGCCTGCCTAAGCTATTCAACAGCAAGCTCTTTTATTGAACGGAGCTGATAATCCACATTTTTCAAAAGCTGAGGATTTTTCAGTGCCACCGCCGCGCCCTTAACAACGCTGTGAGCGGGATCATCAAGCTGGGTAACGGGTATTCCGAGATACTGCGAAAGCCTGTCGGACAAGCCCACAAGCTGTGAGCCGCCGCCCGTAAGATACATTCCGTCCTCGGTAATATCGGCAACCAAGTCGGGGTCGGTGCGGTTAAGCACCTGACGCACGGCATTGCAGATTACATCAAGTGTATCGCTGATTGCTTCGTAAATTTCGCTTGAGGTGATTTCAAAGCTTTCGGGCAGACCCGAAAAAACATTTCTGCCCTTGGCAAGCACGGCAAGCTCAATATCCCTTTTTACGGCGGCGCCGATTTTAAGCTTAATGGATTCTGCGGTAAGCGGGCCGATTTCCACATTATATTCCTTGCGAACATAGCGGGCTATTTGTGTATCAAGGTCGGCAGAGGCGGTTTTAAAGGAATCGCAAACCGCAATTCCGCCCATTGAAATCACGGCAATATCGGTGGTGCCGGCACCGATATCCACAATAAGTGAGCCGTGCGGCTTTGAAAAATCAAGCCCCAAGCCAAAGGCTACGGCAAGCGGCCCCTCTATTACCGAAATGTTTCTGCCGCCTGCGGCTTCAACCACATTTGAAAGCGAGTGGTGCTGAAGCTCGGTAAGCCCGGCGGGCAGGGTTGCCATAATGCGGGGGCGCAATATTCGGTTGCCGAAGGCCTGCTGCATATAATTTTTAAGCATAAGCTCGGCAATATCGTAATCCGAGATAACGCCGTGCTCTATTGGGTTTACACACACAAGGCTTTCGGGGGTTCTGCCTATGGTTTGCTTTGCCTTTTCGCCGTAGTACACGGGCTCCCAGGTTTCACTGTCAACCGTTACAACGTTAGGCAGCTCAAGCACAACCTTAGCGCTTGAAAATATAACCGTTTTTGATGAACCCAAATCAATTCCTATATCTGTTGCCATAATTACCGGACCTCCCTTTTTTTGAGCTTCTTATCCTCTGGCACCGTTACAAGTGCCGTAACGCAGTAAACACGGTCGGCTCCTGCGGATAAAAGTGTTTGCGCACACTCGTTAAGTGTGGCACCTGTGGTTTTAATATCATCTACAAGCAACAGCCGCAAGCCGTCAAGGCGGCAAGTGGCAGAGTACATATTCTTTACATTTTCAAGCCTTTGCTTAAAGGGAAGCTCATGCTGTGAGCGCACATACTTAACACATTTCAGTGCGCTAAGGTGTGGAAGACCCAAAAGCTCGGCAATAACCTTAGCCATAACTTCCGATTGGTTAAAGCCGCGCTCCGACTGCTTGCGCCTGTGCATCGGAACATAGCAAACCGCATCGAGCTTAACATTGCGGTATTCGTTTTTAACGCAGAGCGCCATTTGCTTTGCAAGCATAATACCGTAGGTGATTTTGCGCCTGTATTTAAAATGATACATTGCGTGCTTTGCGATTCCCGTGTTTTTAAAGGGAGCAATGCAGGCATCAAACGAGAAAACGCGGTTTGAGCACTGACATTTGTTTTTATCAAGCCCGCACTGCATACAGCGCTTTAACGGGTCACAGCGTGCTATGGCTTCGTGGCAATAGCAGCAAAGCCCGTCATCCTCGGGAATAATTCGCCCGCAACCGGCGCAGGTTTTAGGAAACAAAACCGATTTAACGGCCGAAATTGCCCTGTGCATAAATATCCCCTTCCTTTAAAAATTCCTTTAGCAGAGTGTAGCGCAAAGTTTTTTTGTTGTTAGCCGTCATTTCGGCCCAAATGCCCTCATCACCAACAACAACAAGCAGCTTTTTCGCACGTGTTACCGCAGTGTAAAGCAAATTGCGGTACCTAAGTCTTGACGGAATATCAAAAAGCGGCAAAATCACGCAGTCATACTCACTGCCCTGGCTTTTGTGCACCGTTACGGCGTATGCCTGCTCAAGCTGTGACAAATCCTCTGAAAAATAGGTCACGGTGCGGTCGTCATAGCGCACGGTTAAAATTCCGCCGCGCCTGTCAATATCCGTAATAAAGCCGACATCACCGTTAAACACGCCTGTTCCGTATTCGCCGCCGTCGCGCTTATATTGCAAATCATAATTGTTTTTGGTTTGCATAACCTTATCGCCAACACGGAAGAAAATGCCCTTGTAGCTCAGCTGCGGCTTTCTGCCGTCGTTTGGGTTAAGAGCCTCCTGAAGAACACCGTTAAGGGCAACGGTTCCGCTTTCCAGCATTCGTGAGGGGCAGAGCACCTGAATGTCACGTATCGGATCAAAGCCGTAGGCGGCAGGCAATCGCTCGTTTACAAGCTCTGTAACCGTGCGGCCGACATCATACCTGCTTGTTCTTTTTAAAAAGAAGCAATCCGAGCCCTTGTTTGAAAAATCGGGTGCTTCGCCGTGTATTATTCGGTGTGCATTTGTAATAATCATACTTTGCTCCGCCTGCCTGAAAACCTTGCTGAGCCTTATTGCGGGGAACATTTCGGAGCTTAAAATATCACCCAGCACGTTCCCCGCGCCAATGCTCGGCAGCTGGTCGGAATCCCCTACAAGTATTATGCGGCAGGAAAGCTTAAGCGCCTTAAGCAAATTATCGAAAAGCAGGGAATCGAGCATTGAGGCCTCGTCCACAATCAGCACCTCACACGGGAGCGGATTGCGCTCATTGCGTGAAAACTGCTGCTTTTCGCCGTCGGTCCATTCAACCTCAAGCAGGCGATGAACGGTTTTTGCCTCACGCCCTGTAAGCTCGGTTATACGCTTTGCCGCCCTGCCTGTAGGGGCTGCAAGCTCGGGCTGAAGCCCGTGATCCTCAAAAAGCTTGATTATTGTGTTAAGTGTGGTTGTTTTGCCGGTTCCCGGCCCGCCCGTTAAAATAAGTATTCCGTTTTCAAAGGCCTCGGCAATTGCCTGCCTTTGCAGGGCTTCAAGCTTAATGCCGAGTGTGCGCTCGGCATTATCTATTTCAAGCGAATCAACGGTTATGCTGCGATCTATGTATCTGCTGACTGCAAGCAGCCGTGCGGCTATGTGCTCCTCTGCCGAATAATATGCCGGCACCGAAAGAAAAGCTTCACCGCCAATGCTTCTTTCCTTAATTCTAAAGCAGGCAATCAGTCTGTCACAGGCCTCCTCTGTGGCAGATGGGTCACATTCCAAAAGACGCGCCGCTGTTTCAAGCAGCTTTTTCCGCGGCAGGCAGGTGTGCCCGTTAAGCAGGTTTTTTTTAAGCACATATTCAAGTCCGGCGGATATTCTGAGTTCACTTTGGCGGTCAAAATTCATATCCGCCGCAATATCCTCGGCGGTTTCAAAACGAAAGTCAAGCCCGTCCTCACAAAGGGTGTAGGGGTTTTTCTTTATCACCTCAACCGATTGTGTGCCGTAGCGCTTGAAAATATCAAGGCACCGCTCGGGAGAAACGCTGTATTTTGAAAGCATAAGCATAATATCCCGAACACCGTATTGCTTGTTGTATTCCTCCGAAATAGATTTCGCCTTTGAAAGGGAAATTCCCTTTATTGCGGCAAGCTCCTGCGGTCTGTTTTGAATTATATCAAGTGCCTCCGCACCGAATTTTTCCACAATGTGCTGTGCCGTGCTCGGCCCTACACCGCGTATGGCGCCCGAGGAAAGATACCTTAATACCGCTGCCGCGTTTTCGGGAGCTTTGCGTTCAAAGCTTTCAGCCTTAAACTGCCTGCCGTAGGTTGGGTGCACGGTGTAGCTACCGTAAAAAACTGCTGAATCACCCTCGCTTAAAAAGGGGAGCATACCAACGGCGGTCACCCGGCCCTCAGATGACTTGATTTCGGCTACGGTATAGCTGTTGGCGGAATTTCTGTAGGTGATTTTTTCAACCGTTCCGCTGAGCTCTACTGTCTCTGTTGAATTTTCCATCGGTATAGGCCACCTCCCCGTTTTTTGCGATAAATTGTGCCTCAAGCACCTCTGCAAGCTCCTTTGCGTTGCATAAAATAATTCCGTATTTTTCGGCTGCCGCTTTGCAGGCCGCCTCACCTTCGGCGGAAAGCCCGTCACTCACGGCAATAACCGTATCCGCAAAGCTGCCTCCGAGCCAAAGCCTTTGCTCTGCGGCAAAGGCAATTTGGCGCTCGGGTAGGGTGGGCCTTAAAAAAATCACAGAGTACATAAGTCCCCTTTTCCCTATATTTAAAAGCCTGATTTTAACGGCGTGCAGAAATTCAGCAAGCCCCAGCATTGAAAGACACAAACAAATTGCCGTTAATATGTAACCGACCATTTTACCGCCTCCGCATAAACCCGAAGCCCGAGCAAGCCGGGCTTCTTTTCACACTATATTATATGCGTCGCGGTGAGAGCTGATAAAATTTATTTGATTTTTACGGTTGCCGTGTAGGAGCCGACCTGCCAAATGCTGTTGCTTGAATAGGCGGAAATCGTAACCGTTACCGTGTGCTCACCTGCCGCCTTGCCGGAAAGCTCTGCCGTGGCGTACAGGTCGGTAGCTTTAAGCTTATTCACAACCGCTTTCGGCCCGCAAATTTTAACGTTGCGAAGCACCGTGTCGCTTGCGGCATTCAGCCCTGACGAAAGCCCAGTGAACTTAATGCTTGAAACATTGAAGGTTTTTTCCGCCCAGCCCGCGGTATTGATTTTAACCGTAAAGGAATCTATTTTATCAAGCAGGCGTACCCCCTCGGGCAGCTTGGCGGAAACATCAAAACTGCTTGATGCCGTTGAAACCGAGGTGATATCTATTGCGGAAAGGGTGATTTGACTGATTTTGTCAATCGCCTCGGGCGTGCCGATAACCTCCACGCTTTCGTGATCAACCGTGTAGGAGATACTGCTTTTTGCAAAGCCCGAGGGCAGCTTTGCAAAGTCCGCCACCACAGGAACGGTTTTTCTTTTTGAAATGGGAACCGTGACCTTAACGGCAGATTCACTTACGGTGAGGTTGGTTTTATCCACCTCGTTGCCATCCTCATCATAAAGCATAATTTCGGCATCGTAGGTTGCGCTTTGGGAAAGAACCTTGTTTACCTCGGCGTAGGCCACCACGGTATCTATTTTATTCATTACCGTGCGGGGGCCTTTAATTGTTACCGTGTCGTTTTCAATGCCGCTTACAACTGCCGTTTCGGCAACAAGACCCTCTACGGCGGCGGCACCGTCCGCCTTTGCAACCAGGTTAAATTCCTTTGTGTCAATATAATCAAAGTAAAGCTTTACGGTTGAGGGGCTTATGGAAACTATATTGTAATCCGCTACGGCGGTGTTGCGTGCACCCGAAACCTCAAGCTGATATTCACCGGGGGAATTAATTGCCGCCGCCGAGGCGTAAACATAAAAATCGGTAGCTTTAAGAGCACTTACAACATAGCTCGGCCCGTTTATTGTAACGGTAAAGCGCTGTGTTGAAATATCTCCGATTATTTCCATATTGTTTTCTGCGGCATAGGTGTTTTCAAGTGTGATGTTAAGCGGGATATCGGTGAAGGTTCGGTCAATATCCGGGTTTTGATTTATTGTTATAACAAGCCAAAGCACAAAGGCGGTAACAATTGAAAGCGGAACGGTGAAGTTTTTGTTGTAAAGCAGATCGCGGAATGAAAAGCTGAAAGGAAATTTAATTTTCGGTTTCATCGGAAATTTCACCCTCCTTTTTTTCGGCCTTTTTAAACGGATTTATGTCTTTTAATTTTGAAAGGAACGGTTTTTCGCTTTTTTTATTTTCGTCAAGCAGCAGATGTCGAAGCTCCTCTGCCGCCGAAATGGAATTGTAGCCGCGCTTTATACTGCCGTTTGACACAACCGATATGTTTCCGGTTTCCTCCGAAACCACAAGAACAACCGCATCGGAATTTTCGGTCATACCTATTGCGGCACGGTGACGCGTTCCGAGCTGTGATGATAAATCCTCCCTTGAGGTCAGCGGCAGAATACAGCCGGCCGCGTAAAGCCTGGCATCCCTTATTATAACGGCACCGTCATGCAGGGGGGATTTCGGGAAGAAAACATTGCTTACCAGCTGTGCAGACGGTTCTGCGTTAAGCACAGTGCCGGTATCTATAATTTCACCGAGCTGAGTTGTGCGCTCGAAAACTATTAAAGCACCGATTTTATTTTCCTGCATTGAGCCTGCGGCGCGGCAAACCATGTCTATACATTCGTAAAGCGGCTCACCGTCGGCACCCGTGCCCTGTGAGCCCACAAATTTTGTGTGCCCCACACGCTCAAGCAGGCGGCGCAGCTCCGGCTGAAAAATTATTGCCACGGCGATTATAACATAATCCACAAAGCGTGAAAGCAACCATTTCATTGTGGGTAAATTCCACCAGTTGGATACAAGGTAGACCACGCAAAGAATTACAAGCCCCTTTGCAAGCTGGCCTGCGCGTGTTTCACGCAAAAAGCCGACAGCCTTGTAAATAATGTAGGCCATTATCAAAATGTCTATTATATCAAACGGTATACGCATACTTGTTACAGCGTAAAGTATTTGATTCCAAAATGCATAAATCGCTTTGAATATGCCGCTCACCCGTCAACCGCCCTTTTCTTTTTATTTTACTTTATTTTAACATATTTCGGTGCTCGGTTCAATAGAAAATTTATCATATAATCCGCAAATTTCACAAATTTACAAAAAGGTTACAAAATAATTTAACGGTTGACTTTATATGCAGTATTTTGATAAAATAATATGAATATTTAATTCGGAAGTGAAATTATGGTAAACAGTATGACGGGCTTCGGCCGCGGAAAGCTTTCGCTAAACGGTGTGGAGGCTACGGTTGAAATAAAAGCCGTTAACCATAGGTATTTTGAATTTTCCGCACGGCTGCCGCGCGGCTGTGCTTATTTGGAGGAGCCGCTAAAAAGCTTTTTCCGCACGGGCATTTCCCGCGGAAAGGCGGAGGTCGGCGTAACGGTGGAGCAGTGCGGTGAGAGTGCTGCGGTTATTGAAACAGACCGTGATTTTGCCGATGCTTACCTTGCGGCGCTTACCGAATTGGCCGAGCACTACGGGCTTGAAAATGATATTAAGCTTTCAAACCTTGCTTCGGTGCCCGAAATTTTCAATTTTAAGCGGCGCGAATTATCCGAAGAAGCCGTAACCGAAGCGGTTTTGGGTGCGGCGGCCGAGGCACTTGAGGGCTTTAACGCAATGCGTCGCGCCGAGGGCGAAAGGCTGGAGGCCGATATACGCGCGCGTGCCGAGCTTATACTTGACAGAGTAGCTTTGATTGAGCAACGCTCACCGGAAACCGTAAAGGCTTACAGAGAAATGCTTGAGCTGCGCATACGTGAGCTTCTTTGTGACAGCACTGTGGATGAACAGCGGCTTCTTACGGAAACCGCAATATTCGCCGATAAAATTGCTGTGGATGAAGAAACCGTGCGCCTTAGAAGCCACATAGCACAGCTTTGCTCAATGCTTGATTCAAATGAGCCCGTGGGCAGGCGGCTTGATTTTATAGTGCAGGAAATGAACAGGGAAGCGAATACAATAGGTTCAAAGGCGCAAAACACCGAAATTGCACATACCGTGGTTGAAATTAAAGCCGAAATCGAAAAGATAAGGGAACAGCTACAAAACATAGAATAACGGCATTGCCTGAAAGGATAGTGTGATTTTATGAAGCTTGTAAACATAGGCTTCGGCAATATGGTTTCGGCGGGAAGAATGGTTGCCATAGTAAGCCCCGAATCGGCACCGATAAAGCGCATAATACAGGATGCCAAGGAGCGCGGCGCCTTGATTGATGCAACCCACGGCAGAAGAACGCGTGCCGTTATAATTACCGACAGTGACCATATAATTCTCACGTATCTTCAGTCGGAAACGGTGGCAAACCGTATGACCGAGGATGAAGCGGCGGTTGACGAGGAGGAGGAAAATGATGAATAAAGGCGGAATTTTTATAATTTCGGGGCCCTCGGGCTCGGGAAAAGATACCGTTTTGGCCGAGCTTTTTTCACGGCTGCCGGAGCTTTTTTTCTCAATTTCCTCTGTAACAAGGGCTATGCGGCCGGGTGAACGTGAGGGTGAAAAGTATAATTTTGTAACGCGTGAGGCCTTTGAGGCTATGCTTGAAAAGGACCTTATGCTTGAACACAATGTGTTTGTAGGTAATTATTACGGAACCCCGCGTGAACCGGTTGAAAGAGCCGTGCAAAACGGGCAGGATGCGGTAATAGAGGTTGATGTGAACGGCGCGGCACAAATAAGAAAAAAGCTACCGGAGGCGGTAAGCATTTTTATAATGCCGCCCTCATTTTCGGAGCTTAAAAGAAGGCTTTCCGGCAGGGGAACCGAAACCGCCGATTTAATCGAGCAGCGGCTTTCGGAGGCGCTTGGCGAAATTCGCCGTGCCGAGGAATACGATTATATTGTGGTAAATGAGGATATTACGGCGGCGGCCGATGATATTATGTCCGTTATTTTGAGCAACAGACTTAAAACGGACAGGCAAACAAAAATTATTGATGAGGTGCTTTCAGAATGTTAAATCCGAATATAGGCAAGCTTATACAAAGCTATGATAACAGATACCGTTTGGTTATAGATGTTGCGCACAATGCGCGTGCCATTGCAAAGGAAACCGAGGACAACGGCATTATTACAACCGAAAAGCCCGTAAGCGTGGCAATAGATAAAATGGCGGCCGAGACGGAAAACTAACCGCTTTTTACGTTGAAAAGGGGGGACTGCATATGACGGGGCTTGTTGCAAGGGTGGCACTTGAGGGTGCCTCAGTGGGATATGACAGGCTTTATTCATATGCCGTCCCGCGGGAATTGGCTGTCTCCGCCAGGCCCGGGTGCAGGGCAAGCGTGCCCTTTGGCAGCGGCAACACAAAAAAGCGGGTAATGATATTTGAGGTGCTTGAGGGCGAATGTGACGGACTTAAAGTCCTGCTTTCCCTGCTTGACATGGAGCCTGTTTTGACAGAGGAAATGCTTGCCCTTTGCGCCTATGTGCGCGAAAGCTGCTTTTGCACCTATTATGATGCGGTGCGTGCGGCACTTCCCACAGGGCTTAATTACAAGCTGGTAAGCTTTTATTCCGCAAATGCGGAATTTTCTGCCTTTTCGCTGCTTTCTGCGGAGGAAAAAGGTGTTTTTGAATACCTTTTAAAGCAGGGTGAAGCCGAGGGTGCGGCGCTTAAGCGTAAGCTTTCGGTTTCGGAGCGGCTTTTGGAGGAGCTCTGCGAAAAAGAGGCGATTTTTAAAAGCCTTGAAGCAAAGCGGCGTGTGGGTGATGCGGCCGAAAAGCGTGTGCGGGTGGCCGACGGTGCCGATGAGGAGGGCGCTGCCCTTACACCGCGCCGACGGGAAATTTTAAGCTTTGTGCGCGAAGCCGGCAGTGCTTCGGTAAAAGAGCTGAAATATTACACGGGAGCGGCCGATACCACGGTAAATAAAATGATTTCCGACGGACTGCTTGTGAGCTATGAGGAACGCGTGTTCAGAACGGTGATTAAATCCGATGCCGAGGCGGCTCCGACCGAAATAACGCTCACTCCCGAGCAGCAGGCGGCATATGACGGTATGCTCGCCGAATATTCTAAAGGCGAGGGCGCCGCGGCACTGCTTTACGGTGTTACGGGCTCGGGTAAAACACAGGTGTTTTTAAGGCTGGCCGATAAAATAATAGCCGAGGGGCGCGGCGTGATAATAATGGTGCCCGAAATTTCATTAACACCCGGGCTTTTGAGCATTTTCACCGCGCGCTACGGCAACAAAATCGCGGTTTTTCACAGCGCAATGTCAATGGGTAAGCGGTTGGATGAGTGGCAGCGTGTTAAAAACGGTGATGCCCTTATTGCAATAGGCACCCGCAGTGCTGTTTTTGCTCCGTTTAAAAATCTCGGGCTTATTGTAATGGATGAGGAGCATGAACACACCTATAAATCCGAGCAAAGCCCGCGCTTTCACGCAAGGGCCTTGGCAAAATTCCGGGCGGGGTATAATAAAGCACTTTTGTGCATGGCCTCCGCCACACCCTCGGTTGAAAGCTTTTCGGCGGCGGAAAAGGGCAGATATTCGCTTTACAGGCTTAACAGCCGCTACGGCGGTGCAGTGCTACCCACTGTTGAAACGGTGGATATGAAGGCCGAGTCGGCCGAGGGGAATTCTTCCCCCATAAGCCGCAAACTGTATGACAGGCTTTGCGATGTGCTGGCGAAAAAAAATCAGGCAATACTTTTGCTTAACCGCCGTGGGCGCAATACCTATGTTTCCTGCCCCGAGTGCGGCAATGTTATGTCCTGCCCGAATTGCAGCGTTTCGCTTACCTACCATTCCGCAAATAACAGGCTTATGTGCCACTACTGCGGCCATTCCGTCCCGTTTGACGGCAAATGCCCCGAGTGCGGCGGCACACATATGAAGCTTTTGGGTGCGGGTACACAGCGGGTTGAGGAGGAGCTGAAAAAGCTTTTCCCCCTTGCCCGAGTGTTGCGGCTTGATGCCGACAGCACCGTGGCAACCGATTCCTATTCGGCTTATCTTGAGGCCTTTGCCGCAGGGGAGTACGATATTCTTCTCGGCACACAAATGGTGGCAAAGGGGCTTGATTTTCCGCGTGTTACGCTTGTCGGTGTTTTGGGAGCGGACGGTGCCGCCTACAGTGAGGATTTTAAAAGCTTTGAAAGAACCTTTTCACTGCTTACGCAGGTGGTGGGTCGCGCAGGGCGCGGTGCGGAGCGCGGACTTGCCGTGATACAGGCATTACAGCCCGAAAGCAACGTAATTGAACTTGCCGCAAGGCAGGATTACGAGGGCTTTTACAGGGAGGAAATACTTACGCGCAGGCTTATGGTGTATCCGCCCTATTGCGATATTTGCACCGTTGTTTCCCGCGGGGCCGACAGGCAGGCGGCGGAGAAAGCCATAACCGATGCCTTTTCGGTTTTGCGCAGTCGGCTTGAAAGCGATTATTCCGATTTGAAAATGATAATACTGGGCCCCGCCCCTGCGGCGGTGCCGCGTGTGAACGGCAAATATCGATACCGTATGATAATAAAATGCCGCAACGGAAAAAGAACAAGGGAATTGATACGTGCGGCGCTTGAGGTAAAAACAACAAGGGATGCCGCTCTTTTTGCGGATATGAACCCCGAAACCGTTATATAACGGCTTATTCTTCCCGAGAGGATGACTTGAAAAATGGCAATCAGAAATATTGTGAAAATAGGCGATGATGTTCTGCGTAAGGTTTGCCGCACTCAGCTTGTGTTCGATGAGAAGCTTGCCGAAACGCTTGACGATATGGCGGAAACCATGTATAAAGCCGAGGGCGTCGGTCTTGCGGCACCGCAGGTGGGCCTTTTGCGCAGATTTTGTGTTATAGATGTGGGTGATGGGCTCTTGGAGCTTGTAAACCCGGTGATAGATGAGCGGTCGGGCAGTCAAACGGCTCAAGAGGGTTGCCTTTCCATTCCCGACAGATATGAGGAGGTTGAGCGCCCGATGACGGTGAGCTTCCACGCACAGGACAGAAACGGGAAAACCTTTAAAATGACCGTCGAGGGCTTCAAGGCACGTGCGGTTTGCCATGAAATAGACCATCTCGACGGCATACTTTATATAGATAAGGCCATAAAAAATCCGATTAAGAGGAAAAAGGTATGAGAATAGTTTTTATGGGAACGCCCGATTACTCGGTTAAAACACTGCGCGCTCTTTACAATGCGGGGCACGAGGTCGCCGCGGTTTTTGCACAGCCCGATAAGCCTGTCGGTCGCAAGCAGATAATGACCGCACCGCCCGTGAAGCTTTGCGCCGAGGAACTCGGAATAAAGGTATATCAGCCGCAATCGTTAAAGGGCCCTGAGGCCGCCGAGCTTATGCGTGAAATTAAGCCCGATATTGCGGTGGTTGTGGCCTACGGCAAAATATTGCCCGAGGAAGTACTGAAAATACCGAAATACGGTTGTGTGAACGGCCACGCCTCACTTTTGCCGAAATATCGCGGTGCTTCCCCCATACAGTGGTGCATAGTAAAGGGCGAAAGCAAAACAGGCGTTACAATACAGCAAATGGATTGCGGAATAGACACGGGCGATATTCTTGCCGTGCGTGAGACCGACATTGGCACCGAGGAAACCGCCGAGGAGCTTTTTGAGCGGCTTTCGGTTATCACGGCCGAGCTTATGACCGAAACACTTGATAAAATAGCCGCAGGTACCGTGGCGCCGCAAAAGCAGGATGAAAGCCTTGCTTCTTATGCCCCGATAATAAAAAAGGAAATGGCGGAAATCCGCTTTAAGACTATGACAGCGGCCGAGGTTCACAATGCGGCCCGAGGCTATTATTCGTGGCCGTGTGCCTACTTTATGCTCGGCGGCAAGCGTATAAAGCTTATTAAATGCAGTGTGGGCGAGGCTTGCAGCCTAAAGCCGGGAACGGTGGCGGAAAGCACGGGTGCGCTTTCGGTTGTTTGCCGTGACGGAATTACCGTTAAAATAACCGAGCTTCAGCCCGAGGGCTCAAAAAGAATGACAGCCGCCCAAATGCTTTGCGGAAGACCGATAGCCGTGGGCACCGAAACGGATTGACTGCAGTATGGAAAACGCAAGAAGGGTAGCCGCAAACGCACTTGTGCGTGTTGAAAGGGACGGCTCATATTCAAATTTGGTTTTGGGCGAGCTTTTAAAATCGGCCGGGCTTGCGGGTGAGGATAAGGCCTTTGCCACAGCGCTTTTTTACGGTGTGCTTGACAGGCGCATAACGCTTGATTACATTTTAAAGCAGCACATTAAAACTCCGCTTAAAAAGGTGGCACCCTTTACGCTGGCCTGTATGCGCTGTGCCGTGTATCAAATAATGTATATGGACAGAATACCGAACAGCGCCGCAGTGAATGAGGCTGTAAAGCTTATAAAGGCCTCACGCGAAAATCGCTGTGCGGGCTTTGCAAATGCGGTGCTGAGAAACACCCTGCGCTGCGGCACCGATTTACCGAGCGGCAGGGGAGTAACGGAGCTTTCGGTGAAATATTCCTGTCCGGAGACCATAGTGCGTGGGTTTATTGCGGATTACGGGGACAAAAACGCCGAGGGTATTTTATCCGCCTTTTTGGAGCCGCCGCCCGTTACACTGCGGGTCAACACCATTAAAACAAGCGCGGATTTATTGGCAGAGCGCCTGCTTTGCGAGGGCGCCGAAGCAGTGCAGGCCGATACACCCGGTGCCCTGCACCTAAAAAAAGGGGTTGAGCTTTCCGCACTGCCTTCATTTAAGGAAGGGCTTTTCCACATACAGGATGAGGCTTCACAGCGGGCAATTGCGATTTTAAATCCGCAAAGCGGCGAAAGAATGCTTGATATGTGCGCCGCCCCCGGCGGTAAAAGCTTTACCGCGGCCGAGCTTATGTGCAACAAGGGGGAAATTGTTGCCTGCGATATTCACCCGGCACGTGTGGGACTTATAAAGGACGGTGCCGAAAGGCTGGGGCTTGATATTGTAAAGCCTGCCACGGCGAACGCCACGGCTTATAATCCGACTCTCGGACAGTTTGACTGTATACTGTGCGATGCACCCTGCTCCGGCTTCGGTGTTTTGCGGCGAAAGCCCGAAATAAAATATAACCGTTGCGAGCTTGACGGTGAGCTTGAAAAAATACAGCTTGCCATACTTGAAAATGCCGTTAAATACCTAAAACCGGGCGGCAGAATACTCTATTCCACCTGCACACTCAGGGCTTCGGAAAATGAAAAGCTTGTAAATTCGTTTATTATGCGGTATAATATGCTTCATAAAGTGTATGAGCATACCTTTATGCCGCATATTGATAGAACAGACGGCTTCTACTGTGCGCTTTTGCAAAGCAAACAGCCCACGGCGGATTGACGAATGGAGGGAAGCACTCCGCTTGAGTAAAATCGATATAAGGTCAATGTATTTGTCGGAGCTTGAGGATTACCTTGCCGCTGCGGGTGAGCCGCGCTTCCGTGCGGGGCAGATTTTTCGCAGGCTGCAGCTCGGTGCCGAAAACCTTGACGAAATGACCGAGGTGCCCAAAAGACTGCGGGATAAATTGGCGGCGGAAGCTTACCTTGCAAATGCAGAGCCCGCACACCGCTTTTCCTCCCGTATTGATGAAACGGTGAAATATGTTTTTCGTTTGTTTGACGGCGAATATATAGAAACGGTGCTTATGAAATATGAGCATGGCTACACCGTGTGCATTTCAACACAGGTCGGCTGCCGAATGGGCTGCAGCTTTTGTGCTTCGGGCATAAACGGGCTTACAAGGAGCCTTACCGCCTCTGAAATGCTGGCGCAAATAACCGCCGTGCAGCGTGATAACGGCATACGGGTATCCAATATTGTTATGATGGGAATGGGCGAGCCGCTCGATAATTTTGAAAATTCGGTGCGTTTTTTGCGGCTTGTTTCGGATAAAAACGGGCTTAACATAGGTCTTAGACACATATCTCTTTCAACCTCGGGTGTTGTAAGCGGAATAAGGCGCCTTAAGGATTGCGGCTTTCCTATAACACTTTCAATTTCACTTCATGCACCGAATGACGAAATTCGCTCCGCCTTAATGCCGGTCAACAGGCGTTGGGGCATAGCCGAGCTGCTTGCGGCCTGCCGCGAATATCAGGCGGCAACCACAAGGCGAATTTCCTTTGAATATGCTTTAATAGAGGGCGTAAACGATTCCGAGGCCTGTGCCGAGGAGCTCGCGCGCCGTCTTAAAGGAATAATGAGCCATATAAATCTTATACCCGCAAATCCGGTAAAGGAAAATTCCTTTAAAAAGCCGGACCGTAGCAGAATAATCCGCTTTAAGCAGCAGCTTGAAGCGCGCGGACTTAACGCAACCGTGCGCAGAACGCTCGGGGCGGATATTGATGCTTCCTGCGGGCAACTGAGAAAACGTGTAAAGGAGGGTGAAAGCGATGCTGATATTCGGCAAAACCGACCGCGGATGTGTGAGAACGGATAACCAGGATGCCTGCTTTGCGGGCGAAACCGAAAGCGGTGCGGCGCTTGCCGTTGTGTGTGACGGTATGGGCGGCGCCAATGCGGGCAGCCTTGCAAGCACACTTGCGGTTAAGCTTATAACGGATTATGTAAACCGTTCGTGTCCCTCTGCCGAAAATGCCGAGGAGGCCGAGGCGGTGCTCAGAAATGCGCTTGTGAATGCAAACATCACACTTTACGATAAGTCGGTGAGTGCACCCGAGCTTAACGGTATGGGAACCACGGCGGCGGTGGTGCTTGCCTGCGGTGATAAAGCCGCTATAGCCCACGTGGGGGACAGCCGCGTTTACCTGATAAACGACGGTATACATCAGCTCACACGTGATCACTCGGTTGTGCAGTCCCTCATAGAAAGCGGAAAAATCACTCCCGAGGCGGCAAGGGTTCACCCGAGGAAAAATGTTATTACACGTGCCATCGGTGCCGAGGAGGAGATTACGGTTGACAGCACCGTAATTCCCTTTAACGAGGGGGAAACACTGCTTCTGTGCTCGGATGGGCTTACAAATTTCCTTGAGGACAGGGAAATTTACAGGGTATTTTCGGAAAACGATATTTCCGACGTTGCCGAAAGGCTTGTTGAACGGGCCAACGAAAACGGCGGCGGCGATAATATAACGGTTGTCACGGTTACTAATCGGCGGCAGAAAGGATAAATACTTATGGATAAATTTGTTGGAAAACGGCTTGACGGCAGATACGAAATCAGGGAAATTATAGGCGTTGGCGGTATGGCGGTGGTTTACAAGGCTTTTGATAACCAGGAAAACCGTACCGTAGCCGTAAAAATTCTAAAGGAGGAATTTATCTCCAACGAGGAATTTGTGCGGCGCTTTAAAAACGAATCAAAGGCACTTGCAATGCTTTCGCACCCCAACATCGTTAAGGTTTTCGAT
>CAZKUO010000022.1:0-26161 GCA_964555975.1 uncultured Ruminococcus sp.
CAACTTTGGCTTCTATGATGCCACCGTGCTCTGATGCAATGGCGGTAAGTTCGGTTATATAATCCATGTAATCGCCTCGACATAGGTTATTTAATAATATTATACTTAAAATTACGATAATAGTCAATGTTTTTAAAAAAATTATCATAATATCCGCATTAGTTTTACGATAAAAGTCAACGGAATGATAAATGAAGTAGCCCCCAATTGTTGAAAAAAGAGGGCGTGTTTTATCTTGTAATAAATAATTCAGTGCAGAATTTCAGCGTACAATCGGCTACTTTTTCGCCGCAAAAATATGTGCAAGCTTGGTTTTGATTTGTTCTGTAGGTTTAAGTCCGGCATTGGCTATATATGACACCGTTTTTTCGGGTGTGTCGGGGGAAACTGAGATTTTTCTTGTTCCCGTGTCAATAAATCCGTCTTGATTTTTATCAATCGACAGAACAAATTTTCCGCCGTCATTCAGCAGATTGGCAACCTTATTTATTGCAGTCTGCTTATCCTCAATGTGCATAAAGGTCAGCGAGGAATATATAACATCAAAAGTTTCGCTGAAATTATGCTTTAAAAAATCCTCGCAAATAAGCGTAATGTTCCCGGAATCTTTAAGATTTTCTTTTGCCCGGTCAATTGTTTTCGGTGATATATCAATACCGAAAAATTCTTTGCAAAGCGGTGCAACACGAACCGCAAGACGACCTGTTCCTACACCAATTTCGAGAACGGATTTATTTTTATTAAGCTCCAAATCAACTCACTTTCAACTAAGGTTCTAATTGCTTTGTCCGGGAACAAAGGTGCATACTGTAAAATGTCTTTTCTCGTAATGCGGTTATCGAAAATATATTTTTCAATAAGCGGCTTTTTATCGTCATCCACAAATTTAGCCGGAATAGTGTTCATCATTTCAAGGAAGCTAAGCACGGCAACATTGGCACCATTGACGGTAGTTCTCGCTCTACGCAAAAGCACTCTTCGTTTGCCTACCACGGCATCACGAACATTGGACGGCTCATTATTGGTATAAATTTCAATAACATTAGGACATTGTGTAGTCAGGCGCAACTGATTTAAAAAGGTAACACCCGAATAAAAGCCGACAGTGTCTTTTCCGTCATTTATATACTTTTTAGTGATAATCTTGTTTGGGTCAAGTATGCTTGGACCGAAAATCGTTTGAGTAGGAATATAGTATAGTCCACGCTCGTAACGAATGATTTTACCACACTCGCAAAGCTTGTTAAGTTCTTTATAAAGCCAAGGCTTTGAGTATTCGCCGTAATTGATTTCGGTAGTATAAAACGGCTCATCTACGCCGAATTTACTCAAAAGATACTCATATAAATTCACAAAGTTACACCCGCCTTTCAGTATATAGTATGTTAGTTTGCAAGAATATTATACTACAACTGATTTAATTTGTCAATTTTAATATAATTTAATTTAAAGTTCAAATTCGAAGCATTTAAGTTCCTCAAAAAACAGCAAAACCCGCTTATTTAGCGGGTTTTTACGGTTTGCAACATAGGATGGTATATTCATCTCAATCGGAAGGCAGAGAAATAATATATTCACTAACCTCATAAAATGTTTTATCCAAGGCTTCCTGTGTGATTTTTTGACCGTAATGAGTAATTTTAAATTTATAGCTCCCGTATTCGTCGCCGAAATAGAGCCAACAGCAGTCTTCTTCAAAATCATACTCCCATTCGGTTTCTTGGGCGTCCTTATAAATAAAAGCCTTATTGTCTTTTACGGAATATGTCGCATACTCCACATCATATTTTCTTTCTCCGCCTTCGCCACGCATTTCGCGTGTACATGTGCCGTCATCATAAAAAATCCATTCGTAAGCAGAGGCATCCTGAAAACTGTATTCATACCAAACGCCGTTTAAAATGTTCTTGCTTAAATCAAACGAATTTTTGCTTGATGCAGGTATTTTGGCAATTAAAGTAATTATTATAATAACAATAATTGCACCGGTCAACACAGGTATCAAAGGCTTTGGGAATTTACTGCGTTGTTTTGAATTTTCTTTTGAAGACGTAATCCGTTTTCCGCAAAAGGTGCAAAAATTCAGACCCTCCCGAACCTCTTTACCGCAATTGCCACACTGCATTTTCAGCCTCCTCAATCAACCATAATCAAACAGGAATCGGTAAGTCCGCCGTCTGATTTAACACTAACGATAACCAAGCCCTTATTCTTTCCGACAGCCTTTCCGCTGTTTTTGTCAACAGATAGGATATTACCGTCATTACTTGCCCACTGTAAACCGCTGTCATTCGTGCTTACTTCAACGGTAAAGCTCTCTCCGACAGATATATGCTTAATATCGGCAATTTCTATATATCGTTGTGACGAATAGCCCTGCAAAGTTTTATCCGAGTATTTAATTTGTATTTTCACCCATATCGGATTATCGGTATCGCCGGTATTTTCGGTATCTATAACCGTAACGGAAGAACCGTTCATCTGCTTTACAAAGCTTTCCGAATCCGCAGAATCCATTAAAATTTTATCGTAGGTGACATCCGGCCCCACACGAAAATTCAACCAGGAATTTTCATCGACACTGACATTTCCTTTTTTATTAAGATTACAATTTGAAATAGATAAGTATTTACCGTTTTCAGTCTCGGAATAATCGGTTTGTATATTCGGTATAACACTGTATCCCGTCAATTCGTATCTGTCTACGCAAACAGTAGCGACATCAAGATACTCATTCAGCTTGATAAAAAATTCATTATCGGCAGCAGTCGGTGTTTCATCATCATAAAGTGAAAGTGACTGTGCATTCCGTTCGTACGGGAAATAATTTTCATCAAAGCCCGTAAGCCAATATCTGTAACACGTTCCTTTTCTTTTTAAATATCGGTAGTCCCTGCTTATTTCCTGTGTATAGTTAAGCAGCATTATCCTACCGTCATTTTCTACAAGATAAACTGCCCCTATTTTTCTAAAGTTCTGCTTGTAAAGGGTTATGATTCTACCGCAATAAACAGCATAAGCATTAACTAGGTCAACGCTGTCAGTGCAAACACACACAAGCTCATCCCCCTCGGCTTCACAGATATCGGCGTATTTAACCAGTACATCCTTATAAAAATGATTTTTTAAATATTTAACATACAATTCACTGATTTCGGTGAAAGCCTTATAATCTTGATTGCAGCTTCCTTTGGAAAGCTTGATATCGGAACAGAAAAAGTTTTCGGTTTCAATTTCCCGTCCGTCTATAAACTTGACTAAAAGCTCGCCGTCATTCCAAGAAAGTCTTACATTATCCGCACCGTTTTCATCGTACCGAGCAGACACCGTTTTCTCTGTGAAAAAAGTATGAAAAACAATACCGCTTTTGTCGGCATCGGCGTAAATCAAAGTTGTACCGAATTCATCAAGCGAATTGATAAAATCCTGCATAACTTCGCCGTCTGTTCCTGTTGTGGATAAATTTCTTGCCCATATTTCGCCTAAACCGGCGATTATAAAGGCGTACTCATCCTTGCCGTCACCGTCAATATCCTGCTTAACATATCTGTAATTACTTCCGAATTCGCTTGTTAAATGCTTGTCATACGCATTTACTATGTCTTCGGGATTTTTTGCGGCATAATAGCTTGACATAAGCTGATGATGCGACATTCTGCCGATGCCGTCGGGTGTATCGGTTCTCTTGACAGGATAATTTGCAAATTCCTGCCAACCGTAGCCGGTCCATTTTTCATAATGAAGTTCAATAAATCCGCTGCTGCTATAGCCCCAAACCAAGGACAAGCCGTTATCAACGGTTTGACAAACAGATGCAAAGCCCGCCGCACCATTTTGTACGGCAGTTGCCATAATGCCCTTATCCATAGTATCAAAAGCAAAAACAACCGGCTTTAATTCATACAATTCATTATAGCCCAGCATAAATAATTCTTTTCTGCCGTCGTTGTCGGCATCACACACATAGGCCTCCTCAATGCTTTCGGAATAATAATCGACCGTAGCGGCAATTCCGGAATAATCCAGGGTATCACATATTTCGGATATTTCCTCTGTGGAATAAATGCGTGTATTTGAAGGAGCATCTGCAGACTTAAATAAACACAGCCCAATTAAAAGTGCCGTCAACACCGGTAAAATAATCGCGGCAAGAAGAAGCATGGCCTTTTTTTGTCTTTTGGTTTGAAAAGCCTCAACATCTTCGGCTTCTTCTGTAATAGCCTCGCTACCGCAAAAGGGGCATATTTCCAATTCGGCATTAAATTTTCTTCCGCATACCGTACATTTATGTTCGGTCGCATATTCTGAAAACGGTAATGTGTTTTCAGCCCCGCAATGTGCGCAAAATTGCCTTGAGGAATCAATCGGGAAGCCGCACTTCACGCATTTCATCGCTTTTCACCTCACATAAAGCAATCTTCACAGAAAAAACGACCGAAAACGGTATATCCCTCACGGACACGCTTGCCGCATTCGGAACAGGTGTAGCCGCTGTTTGCCTCCGAAATAATAACGATAAGAAGAATAATTACTATTGCGGCAATAATACCGCCGATTATCGCCCACTTATATTTACTGCCGTTATTATTATTTGCCGATAATAAGTCTGTTTCATTGTTTGTATTTTCCGCTTGCCGGCTTTCGTTCTTTTCGGCACAGCTCTCACAAGCATCCCCTTCGTAAATATCACCTTTCTCTACGGAATGATCCCCCGCTTCCGTTTTGTAGCTGCAATATGGGCATACCCGAGCGTTTTGTGTATGTCCGGCTTCACCCTTGGGGCAGGCATAGCCGCATTTCGCTTCATCCTCGGGTGCAGACTCCTGTATTGCAACGCTTTCCTCCGCAATTTCAGTTCCGCAAAAGGGACACATATTGTATTCCCTGTCAAAATATTTTCCGCAGCAGCCGCATTTAACGGCATTGCTTTCCGCTTGTGCGCCGCAAATTCCGCAGAACCTTTCATCGCCGCCAAGCTCTGCACCGCATTTTTTACAAATCATAAAAATTCCTCCTGTAAACATACATTAAAGCTTTACAATAATTTTAAACGAAACACGCCTTGAGGCCGCCGTATCCACGTTGCCGTTCAAATCATCATTTCTTTTCTGCGATTTTTTGAATTTCACTGCTTTCCATCGTGGAAATATCCGTGTTCTGACCCTTAAGCTGGCGTTTTTCCCTTTCGCCTATGTCATCGGTGTAATAATAAATATTACTGCCGTCAAGCAGAATCATATTAAACATATTTTGAAAAGCGGTTGCACTGCTTTGAATAATGCAGGCATATTGTGTGGCTTTTCCTTTTATTTCGCCGCCGGGCGCATTCTTTTCGGAAAGATATACCGTAAATCTGCCCGAAGCATCAATTCTGCAAGTCGATTCCTCATAGTAGCTGCCGTCATTTTTAATTGCATAATCCGTAATCTTTGAGCTTGAAATACAGTCCAAGGCTTCAATCATCGGTGAAGCGGGTACAGCACACGCAGAAAGCCACAGCTTATTCTCATCGGCATTCTCGGTAAAGCAAAAGGCTTTAAGCTTTAAAGAATCATCGTTTTTGTAAAAGGTTATGTAAATACCCGAAAGCTTAAATTTATAAACAAATTCAAGCCCTATGTCCTCATAGGTAAACGGCTTGCCGCCTTCACTTGTTTTATGCAGGAAAAGATAATTTCATCCCCGTTTACCCTGTACACACACGGAAGTTGAACAACACCTTTGCTTTCGGCGAGCTCCAGTACGGCAAATTCAATATCAGAATCGAATTTTTCAATGTCGGAATTCTTGTAATTTGTTTCCGAGGAGCACACATTTTCAGAGCCGAAATAAACAGCGGTGGGAAGAACGGATAAGCTCTTTACTCCCTCTGTAAATTCAAATTTCTCAACAGGAATTTCTCTCCTCACCTTAACAATATCCGCCTGCTTGTTGTTAAGGGTATACACACCGTGAAGCATTTGCTCGGTAATTTCAAGCGATGAATAAATTGCTTCCGGGTCAACGGTGTTATCAACACCCTCAAAATATTCCTGCGGATCATTTTTTGAAATGCCGCTTTTCCCGCCCAAATACCATACGGATTTGTTGTCCTCCGATATCTTTCCGCCATTGCAGGCGCAAAGTGTCAGCACAAATGTTGCCGCTGAAAGCAACGCAATTAAATGTCTACCGGTTTTCATAAAATCATTCTCCGTTATTACACGTGGTTATTTTCAAAAATTTTGGGATATTCAATCCGTCATTTTATTTAATAGATACTTGTTCGTTATTACGATAAGCAACCGTTTCATAATCACGATTGATATTGATGGATTTGAAAAGCTCTGCATCGAATTTGTTGATTTCTTCCAACGCCTGTAAGGCTGCTTGGTTTTTTGCATTTTGCTCTGCAGCTTCACCGCCCAAGGCATGATAAAATCCGGTTTGGTTGCTGAAAATATTGTATACAAAAACATCTTCCGCGCCGCATTTTGAGCATTTGTATTTAATAAAACAGCCCCTGTGAAAATTCGAGTTCATTTGAATTAGTCCTGTTCTTATTCTCATTATACAGACCCCATTTTAAAAAATCCGAAAGCAACTTTAATATTTATCTTTGCTTCTTGTGAATTTGCATACAAGTTGCTTTCGGAGATATAATACGCAACTGCCTATATAGGTTATTTTCTACGGTAGCTGTACTGTGTTTTGGTTTCAACCTGACGGTTATCGCTTTCGGTATATTTTGTGGTTGAATAGTCGCTCCAATCGCCCCATCTGTAATAATAGTAGGTGTACAACTTATCACGTGTTTTATACCTGTATTGATTATATGATTCCGTTGCTACAACTTCTCTTGTTTTTTCATTAAACCAAGCATCTCCATTTCCTCCATAACAATTATAATATTCATAATATCCGGTATTCGGGTTGTTGGCTCGTTGCCTATCATAAACTGTAAGAGAGTAGTCAGTCCAACCGCGCTCTTGGAAATTCGAACAATATACACCGCTCCAGCTTCTCTTCCAAGGACCACATTTGCCGCCATCACCAACATAACGGCTATAATTATATTGTGTTTTATATGTTGCAGGAATTGTTTGTGTTTCAACATACCTTGCTTCAGTCGATGCTATATAATTTGTCGACCAATCACTCCATGCGCCGTATTCACCCCAATACCAAGAGCTGTTATACTGTGTCCAGCCGCTCAAATTCGGATCGGATGAAGTGGTTGTTTCTTTATCCTTATAACGATATAATTTTTGAGTTCTGATTTCGTAATTATCGCTTGTAACACCGGCGGGCAGCGAATCGGAATAGCCCGACCAATCGGGGCCCTTGCTTAAGGTTAAAACAACCGCTGAGCCTTCTGTTTTCTGTGTGCCGGCAACAGGGCTTTGTGACAAAACACTGCCGTAGGGTACGCTTGAAGAATATCCGCCGTAAACCACGGAAACGGTGAAGCCCTGCTTTTTCAGCGCATTAACCGCATCGTTTTGCGATTTGCCTATAACGTTTGCAACGGCATATGACGGTTTGCCGCTCGAAACGGTAATTGTAACGGTATCGCCCGCCTTAACCTTTCCGCTTGACGGTGCTTGGCTTATTACATTTCCCTCTGCAACAGAGCTGTTTTTGGCGTAGTTGACAATAACTTTAAGACCTTTGCCGTTGAGCGTGCTTTTTGCGCTCGCCTCACTCTTTCCGACTGTGCTCGGAACAGTAAAGCTTGCCGCCCCCGCCGAAACCGTGATTTTAACCTCTGTGCCGGGTGAAACCTCTTTTTTGGCCGCAACCGACTGCGCCATAACAAGACCCGCCGCAAAGGTGTCACTGTTTTTGTATTCAACGGTGGCTTTAAGACCCTTTTCGGCAAGCATTGTTCTGGCACCTGCTTCGGCGGCACCTATAACATAAGGCACAACAACCGTCTTTTTACCAAGCGATACGGTAAGCTCAATTACGGTATCGTTGCCGATCATACTGTCGGCGGGAATTGACTGCGCCATAATTGTGTTTTCGGGAACGGAATCGCTGTATTTCTTTTCCGAAACCTTAATAACAAGCTCGGCCTTGGCTGCTTTTTTTATGGCATCGTTATATGTCATTCCGACGAAATTTATAACCTTTACCTCTTTGGCGGCATACTCAATTGAAGGATCTCTGCCCTTTGAAACCGTTAATATAACGGTGCTGCCCTTGGCTGCCTCTTTGCCCGCTTCAACGCTTTGCTTCATAACGCAGCCTGCGGCAATGGTGGCATCAAAGTCTTCGGTTGTTTCACAAACAAAGGTTAGTGCTTCAAGCTGTGCTTTAGCCTCCTCTAACGGTAATCCGAACAAATCGGGCACAACCTCACCGTCTATACCGGCGCTTATGTTAACGTTAACATTTGTCATTTTATCAACCACGGCACCGCCGCCGGGGTTCTGCGATTTAATAAAGTTCATCGGAATATCATTTGAATATTCCTGACCCTCAACATAAATTCTAAGCTCCAAGCCGTCAAGCTTATCCTCGGCAGAATTAAGCTCGGTATTAACCACATTCGGAATCCTCGCCATACCCTCGGGAATTTCGGTTTCCTTTTTCAGTCCCGAATCAAAGCTTATAATTCCGAGTGCGAAAAGAACACCCACTGCAATAACGGCAAGTGCCGCCAACGGCACTGAAATTTTAGCCCACAAAGGCCAACGAAGCAGGTCTATACGCCGTATTTTATTGCCGACACGCTTTACATTATCACTTTTAAGCTCGGCAATTAAAGCCGCCATATTCGGCGTGCGGTCCTCTATGCGAACGTTAAGTGCATTCATAACGGCATTTTCCGTGCTTTCGGGAATATCCTTTGCAAATTTGTGCAGGGGAAAAAGTATATCCTTATTTGATTTTTCAAATTCAACACGCCGTTTTAACGAATCCGGCGGAGTTTTGCCGGTTATCGCTTTATAGAGCGTTGCCGCCATGGAATAAACATCGGTATGCGGCCCTTGATCACCCCTTGTACGGTATTGCTCCTCGGGTGAAAAGCCGGGCTTTATAAGAACCGTAAGGCTCATGCTGTAGCCTGTTGTTGCGTATCTTGCGGCACCGAAATCTATCAATTTTGCATCGCCGTCTTTTGTGATGAAAATATTGTCCGGTGCAATATCTCGGTGTAAAATACCTTCCTCGTGAACCCTTACAAGGGATTCCATAACGGGCATAAGCAGGGAAACCGCATCATCCGGCGTCATTGTGCCTTCTCTTTTAAGCTTGGCAGCCAGGGTTTCACCCTCAAGATATTCCATTATTATGTAGGCGGTTTGATTTTCTTCAAAGGAATCGAAAACCTTTACAACGCCGGTTGTGTTTTGGAATTTTGCAAGTCTTTTTGCTTCATCCACAAACTGATTAAGTCCCTTTGCAAACTGCTCCGCCTTGTCGCCGCTGTAAATAGTAAGCTTTGAATGACCGGGGGCACGGGTAGAAAATTCACTCGGCAAATATTCTTTTATGGCAACCTTTTGCTCCAGCTTTGCATCCCAGCCTATGTAGGTAACACCGAAGCCGCCGTACCCGACAACTCGCCCCACAATATACCTATCGGCAAGATAGGTGCCGGGGTCCATATGAAGCGGGCTTTCGGGCTCACTGTTTTCTATAAAGCCGCAATGCGGGCAGATTTCAAATTCCTCGCTGTACTCATTCATACAGCCCATACATCTTTTATTCATTATCCGTTCTCCTCAAAAGAATAATTGTTTTTGGCGCTGTTCACCACTTTAAGCTCGGGGAAAATTTCGCAGATATAGCTGTTAAAGGTTACGGTGTTAAGCGGTAAAATCCCGCTTTTTTCTTCCGCATCAAAATACATAATATCCTGTGCCGCAGACGAAAGCATAAATTCAAGCAGCTTTTTTGCCGCTTTTATTTCATCCCTTGTGCCGTTACCTACACTCCATTCGTTATCAAAGCTGCAATAAAATTTACCGCCTCCGGCACCTATTACTTTGTATCTTCCGCCGAAGGCAGACTGAACCGCAAAATAATCCTTTGTGGTTGACAAAAGAACCTCATTTTCACCGCTGAAAAACCGCTCCCTTTCATCGCAGGCCTTGTAACCCGAAACGGTTTTTGAAATTATACCCTCAAATTCTTTATCAACACTTATTTTGCAATCACCGAAATCGCTTAATTCTCTGAAATAATCCTCGCTGTAGGCTATGGAATTGTTTCCCGATACGACTGCATAGGCAACCGGAATATTCACGCCCAGCGGCAATTTGCGCTTATTCTTATAGCCCGCAAGGAAATATACCTCTTTACAGGCGTCGGTTTTAAGAACAGAAGATATATCTGCCGAAGCGGTTAAGCTGTTATTCGGAATATCGGTAGAATAAAACAGGTGCGGCAGCTTATTTTCTTTGTTGGCTTTTGCAATTTTATTCCCGTATTCGTCATCCTTTACAGCTTCAATTGTCACCTCCACCTGTGGGTAAGCCTCGTTAAATTGCTTTACGATTTCCGTTACGGTAATGTACCGCTGTGATGAAGCATTGCCCGGAATACAAACGGTTATCTCGGCCGATTTAAGCGTTTCCTGCATTTTTTGATGCTCAATTGCGCCGAACACACCCGTAACGCCTGCCATTAAGATCAGTATTGCGGAAACAAGCCCTATAAGTCTTCTTTTTTTACGCTTTTTTCTTTCCTTTTCAACGGGAATAACCTTCAAATTGCCTTGAATTGCCTTTTTGAAATCCGATACGGTTTGAAAGCGCAAATGCATATCAATAGCCATTGCTTTCATAATCGCATTACTTAACTGCTCGCTTATTTCGGGATTTATTTCGTTAGGTGCTTTCAGCTCATCCAATATCTTGCGGTCGGGTGAGGCTTCCGGCTTTTGCCCTGTCAGCAGTAAATACAGCGAAGCCCCCAAAGCATAAACATCCGTCCATGCGCCCTGTCGGTTTTCCGCTTCATACTGCTCGGGCGGCGCAAAGCCCTGCTTTACAATTACGGGCAACTCGTTTTTGCCGTCGGGAAATTCCGCTGTGCCGAAATCAAACAGTGTTATGATTTTGTTTTCGCAAACATAAATATTATCGGGACTTATATCTCTATGTATAATTCCCGCCTTATGCAGAGGTAAAAGCGCATCGCAAACCGCCGAAACCACGAATATTGCGCTTTCGGAATCAAGCTTTCCTCCGTTTTCTTTTAAATACTTATTGAGCGGCACGCCGCGCAAATACTCCATAACCATATATGAAGTATTGTTAGCCTCAAAAAATTCAAATACATTAACAATGTTTTTATGAAAGCTGAATTTTGCAATGTTTCTTGCCTCTTGAAGCAGGCGTGCTTTACCGTATTCAAATTCCCTCCGGTTTTTACCCGAAACCAATACCACCTCGGCAGTTCCCGGAATTCTGTTTACAATATTTTGCGGGTAATACTCTTTAACAGCAACCACTGTTTCCAATTTATTATCCCATGCCTTATAAACATTGCCGAAGCCGCCGCTCCCCACTGCTTTACCGATTAAATACCGTTCAAGCAGCAAAGTTCCGGGCTTTAGCAAATATTCGTCACTCGGGAGCTCTTCAAGGCTTTGCCCGCAGTATGGGCAAATGCCGAGCTTCTCATCGTATTCCTTAAAGCAGCTATAACAGATTGCCATCAGTTAAAATCCCCTTAAAACTATCTTATATAATTATCCCAGCTGAATTTATCCCCGCACAGCGGTATAAAAATCAATTCACAATCACCCAATTGAATTTTATCGTAAGCATTAAGCTGCTGCGGCATCAATACAGGGCTGTCATTTAAGTAGGTCATTTTATCGGTTTCGCCCGACTGTATGTAAAATACATTGTTTTTGGCATCAAAAACTATATGTGCGTGCTTTTCTCTCGAAACACTCGGTTCACCATCCAGTGCAACCTTATTTGTGCGCATACGACCGATGGAATTTTTGCCCTCGTTAAGCTCAAACGATAAGCCCTGCGAATTGCTGCCGGTTGCAACAAGCCAACCTACAACCGGCTCGTTTTCTTCCGTTGTGTACCTTCCCATTGTTTTGGCATCGATTGTATTTGCCTTTTCTTTAACCTGCTGTGAAAGCTTAGGCGGAGCCTCGTTTTCGGGCTCATTTTTTACAGGCTCGGGCTCTGCCGCATTCCGAGCTTTGTTTTCGTCTTCTTTCCTTGCAGGCGGCTCGGCAGCTTCGGCGCGTTTTTTTCTGCTGTCACCAAGTCCCCATGTTTTGTCATCCGGGATATTCATAACGTCATCATTATTCTTTTTACGCGGCGTGAAATTGAACATTTCGGAATTTTTCGGATTTTCTTCTCTTTCACGCTTTTGCGGCTTGGGTCTTACTTCAACTGCTTGCTCCGCACTGTTTTCCCTTTCGGGAGCTCCGCATACCGGACAGGCCTCATATCTGTTACCGTCATAAAAATGACCGCCTGTGCACTGAACTTTTTTGATTGACATAAATATTCTCCTCCGTTTTTATTTAATTTTCATTAAAGCAATGGTTGTATTATCCAATGAGCCGCGCCCGGTGATTTTTTGTGCTTTTTTTATTAAAGCCTCGGTAGCTTCCTTGATATTGGAAAAATTAGAAATGATTTTCAAAATCGTCTCGTCATTCAAAGCCTTATATAAACCGTCTGTAGTCAGCAAAAGCCTGTCCTCCGGGCAAAGCGCAAACGGCTCTGAATTAACGTCTACAAGCTCAAGACCGCCAACTCCCAAAAAGCTCACAAGTGCTTCACCCTCGGCGATTTTTTCTTGATATTCCCGTAAATCTATTTCATTTTCCGCAAGCTGATTATCCAATCTGAATTTATAGTTATGGTCCTTTGTCACTTGTACAATTTCGTCACCGCGTACAATATAAAGTCTGCTGTCTCCTACGGATGCCCAATATACTTGTCTTTTTTCCGCAAATGCCGCAACCAGTGTCGTGCCTGCCTTCATCGGCATACCGTCGGAATCCTTTAAATTCATAATATCGGAATCCAGCTTATCCAATATATTTAAAAATTTCTGCGGCACGTTTGTATTTTGCGGATTATCGGCAAAGCATTCCGCCATTTTCTCTGCCGCCATGCTGCTTGCAAGCTTGCCGCCCTTATGACCGCCCATACCGTCACAAATAACCGCAAGTCCGCTGTCATAATTCATTATAACCGCCGCACTGTCTTGCTGTTCCTCACGGCTCCCCTTTATCGACCTTAAGGCGACCTCAAAGCAACTGTTTTCTTCGTAAAAGCTGTAATTATCCTTAATAAATTGCAAATGCGGTAGCTCCTTTACCTGCAAAATACGGTTATCGCCGAAAAATTATCCATATCATTACCTTTTCCGGCGGCTTTAACCGTTTCAACCATGGCTTTGCACCATTCTTCGGCACTCCTGCTTTTCTTTAGTGCTTTTTGCATCGCTTTTTCGTCAATAAAATCCCAAAAGCCGTCGGTGCATAAAAGAAACGCCATGCCTTTTTTCAGCTCAACAGGTGCGGCAAGCTCATACTGCGGCTCGTCCCATTCGGTGCCGATAACCTTCAAGAGCATATTTCTGTCGGTATGTCTGCGAATGTCTTTTTCTTTAATATCACCTGCAAGCGCCAGCATTTGCGGCACACTGTGGTCAAGTGTACGCCATTTAAGCCTGTTTTTTTGAAAGCAATAAAGCCTGGTGTCACCCACATGGCCGGCATATGCAATATTCTCATCTATAACCAGGGCCGCCAAAGTGGTTTTAAGCTCGTGCGGCTTATGCTCTTCCGATTGACGCTTGATTATGTATTTTTGTGCACATTCGGTTGCTTCGCCTATAAGATTAACAAGATCCTCCGAACGGTAAAACATATCCGTAAATGCCGCCGTTGCAATACCGGATGCAATTTCACCCTGACCGTGGCCTCCAAGCCCGTCGCAAGCAACAAAGCAATAATTTCCTTGCTTTTCAAGTGACACAATGCTGTCCTCGTTTACCTCTCGGTCGCCCTTATCCGTAAATTCAAAATAGTCAATATTCATTTAATACTCAACACCTTGAAAATCTGTTTTGTGCGTCCTCCTGCACAGAAGAATATCGCTTCGCGCATTTTCTTAAATACTCGGCAAATTTTTCAAGGCATTCAATGAATTGTCTGTTGTTGCCGGTGCTGTCGGTAATAACCTTTTCAAATTTATTGCTGTATTTAAGAAAATCCTCACCCTGCCAAGCAGCGCTCAGCTCATCCCGAAGCCGTTGCAAATCACTGTCTCTCTTTTTGCAGGCCGCAACATAATCATCAATAGTCGCTGCCGCCGCAAAAAACAAATCAATATCCGTAATTACTTTTGACATATTATCACCTGCTTTCTTATCTGTGCAACAAACCGTCATCCGCAATCGGTTTTGATATATTATAAGCTATTTTATGTATCTTACCGATGTTATATTAGACAATAATTTTTCTTGTGACCAACCGTAAAAAATCGAGCAATCTTCACTTTTATATTTGACCGACATGGTTTCAGAAAACATTTTTGGATTTCCTCCATCACTTGGATCCACAACCATAATTTTGCCATTTTCAATCGAGGTTATTAAAATGGAATGTCTTGTGTTATCACCGTTTGCGGAAACACATATTCCTTCAGGACGGTCTTTAAGCAATTCACTTAATTTATCAATGCTTAAACCACCGTTTGTTTCAATAAATTGCATCTCATAACCCGTCTTTGCGAATAGCTTGCTTGATGTCGAATCAGAATAATATGCACTGTTATTATTCATTTTGTATACCTGTGTTTTATTAATCCATTCCGATTGCGGTAAATTATCTGTAGCCTGTTTTCGTCTGTAAAGATTAGAAATTGAAGTGACAAGGCAGCCTCCGCTTATATAATTATCATCTTTCTTATGTGACGAATTGTATTGTGCGATTTCAGACTCATTTATTGCTACTTTTTCGGTATTAACGCTTACACTTGAATTGGTGTTTTCATTAGAAGACTCCACGGTGTTGATTGTTCCATTATGTGGCGTGTTTGAAGTTCCGGGTGAAGCCGTTGCTTCAAACAGTCCTTCCAGCAAGCTTTTATTTGCATTTTCGACATCTTCATATCCCAAGCCGACCGCATTGCACAAATACTCCGCCAGCTGTTGTCTTTCTGAAATTGAAGAATCGAAAAATTTTGCTTTAATCTCATCAAAGCAGGCAAATGCCGCCGTCGCAACATTTTCAGGCTGTTGCCAATCCGATTTAAGGCGGTTAACAGCCTGCTCAACCGAAGAAAAATCCTCTTTGTAACGGTTGTTTATATCAATCATTTCACTTGCAATTGATTTTACTTTAGCGGTATCGATTTTCATCATAATAAGATTTCACCACCTTGGTTTTTATTCCCGTACATATTCCTCAAGCAACTTTATATGCTTTTCAAATTCTTCATTTACATAGCCTTTAAATTTAATACTCACAATATCTTCTTCATTAAAAAGAAAAAATGTTTCGGCATTTAAAAATCCCTCCGGGTATAAAACAGATATATAATCATAAAAAGCATCATTTTCATCCGTTTGCATAACACCGATTATCATCAAAGGCTTAATGCCGTCTTTTAAAGTTACAACCGTACCAATAGGTAATAAATCTTTCATTTCCATTCTCCTCATGTGTTTTGTAAATATCGTTATTAAACCGGAATGCGTAACGACCAACCGTCGTCATCTATTATAGTATTTTTGTTATAGCTTCCCTTTGTGTAATCTGCCAAGGATTCAATTTTACCTTTTTCGGGATCTACAACCAAAATATCGGTAGGGCCGAGATTGTCAGGATCGGCTCCGTCGCGTATTCCAACTGCCGTTAAATGATGACCGTAATTCCTCTTTTCGGCATTTCTCACTCTAAACATTACTGGTGTACCGTTTTTAACATTATCGTATATCGTTTTATATGTTTCAGCGGCAGAGCAATTCGTTGTCCCCTCTATTTTTTTCGAATGGTTCCATTTTGCTCCGTTACTTCCCCAGCCCATCTCATTTGGGCTTACTTCCTCATTATGAAAAATTGAATATGCGATAGCTTCGGCAGTTGCGGTACATCCCACATTATCATTGTAAGTATTACTCCAAAAACGATCGTAATCATTTTGATTATAGCAATATTTTTGCTCTAACCCCTGCAAAACGAAATAATTTTGGTTTCCGTAAGAATAATCTTTCAATTTACCGTATTCATTCGACACTTCATTTTCCGCTACCGGCGAACTATATGTATCTTCATTTGACACAGTATATTCAGAATCCCGACTGTGGTTTTCAATTACAGAAGAAACCGAGGTTGCCCCAATAATTTGGCAGCAGCCGACCTGTGAGTAAATAGACTCGTCATTCTTTATGTAATCTGCGATCCTGCTCTTAATTTTGTCGACATTCTTTTTTATGGCAGCGCCTACTTTATCTATCGCATTTTTAATGCCGATATATATTCTTTGAATTATACCGTTTCTTTTACTGCCGCCAAGCGCTCCCAAGCCGTCTAAAAGCAGTCCTCCGGATTCAAGCGATCTTTCGAGTGCTTCAAAATCGTTGGCGACAGCCGTAATTGCGGTTGCGCATTTTTTCAGCTTTTTCCTGTCTTTATAAATAACATTTGAATGCATAATTTTCCATACATCCAAATTGCCCGTTTGCCAATAAAGTCCGGAAAGCTGTGTTTCCAAAGAAGATATCCTGCGTGTAATATTGTTTATTCTTGAGGCACTCTGCTTCAAGCTGTTGTTATCAATTTTTATTTTATTAGCCATTTTTTCACCGCCTAAAAGCTTCGGCTGACACCTGCTCCGCCGCTTGAGCCTCCACCGCCGCTGTTTTCACAATTTAAACTGATCTGTTTTAGCTTTGACAAAACATTTTTATAATCGCGTACAATATTATTCAGACTTTGCGTGCATTTTTCAATTCCGATTCCCTGATTTGTTTTCAGTTCATCTGAAATATTTTGTATTTCGGCAATGATATTTCTCAAATCCCTTTGTATTCTATCCAATTCCCGGTTTGGATCATTAGCCATATTTTCGCCCCGTTTCCTTAATAATCAGATTAACAGGAGAATACCTTAAATTCAGCTATTCTCCTGTTAAAGCAATTAATTAAACTGATTGGCAAGGTCTATATTTTTCATTTCTGTTTTAAAATAGCCCTGCTCAACCTTTTCTCTTAAAAACTTAACGTAATTATCGATAAGCTCTTTATATGTCTCAAAATACTTACCCGCAAAGGCATTAAATGCTGCCATTGTTTCATCATAGGCCTCACCCTGCCACGAAGTTCCCAATGCTTTAATGGCATTTTGAGCTTCAAGCAGCTTATCGTTCAGCTTTTTGTTAAGATTTTCTATTGATGTTGCGGAAAGAGCAACTTCCTCCGTGGTAATTCTGATTTCGCCTGCCATTGTTTTTTCCTCCTTATTTTAAGCCTTCTATTACGGATTCCTGCTGTGCCAAATAATTAAGTCGCTCTGCATCTATCACATCTGCCGATTTATTCAAAGCATTAATCATCAGCTGTAAGGTTTCCAATGCAGAATTGATTTTCTCGGTAAACACACGATTATCCTCGCCCTGCCATTTCGTACCGAGATTTGATACCTCGGTGAACATCTGCTCACGAATACTTTTGTATTCATTGGCAAATGAGTGCAGTTCTTCTACGGTCTTTGCCTGTTGCTCCGGTGTGACTTGAATTTTCATTTTAATTTACTCCTTTTTTGTTATTTATATCAACATAAGCCGACTGCCGTTCTTTATTCCAAGCTCGGCAACAAACCTGTTAATATCTAAAATTTCCCCACTCTCGGCATCACATAAAACGGTGGTATTGTTTGCAATAAATCTTCCTCTTGACAGCTCCTCCAGCTGCTTCATTATAAGCATTGACACTTCGCCCAATTGACTGTCAAGAGGGATTCTCACATCATACACCTCTCCGGATGCCGGAAGTAAAACTTCAACCAAAACCTTATTCACAGCGCTACCACTCCTTTTCTGCCAGCGGCAATTTAATCGGCGTGGCAAATCCATCTTCAATTACAAAGCCTTGATTTGATTCGGTGCTCTTAGCATAACGATTGTTGCGGTTTTCCACATTTATTCTGTACTGTTCGGCAAAACCGCCGCCGACCCATATGCCATTGTTATTTCCGATGTTCTGCTTATACCATAATTCGCTGACTACGGAAAATAATTTTTCGCAGACTTCAGTTAATACGATACTCATACCGAGGGCACCGGAGCCCTTTTGCAGAATTAAATCAATTCGGTCACGGTCATCCGAGCTTAAATTATCCCTTAAATCCGCAATTCGATTAATAAAAATCAATTTTCTTTCAAACACCGCATTTGCGTTTGCCTTTAATTCTTGAAAACGCTTTACAGTAATGTCAAAAAGCTCGCGCACCTCATCGGTACTGTTCGGATCTAACACAGTGGTATTATCATCACCGATTAGGTCATAGATGGCTTTTGCAAACAATAAAGGACCTTTTCCGTTGCCAGTTATCAGCGTAATGTAACGGTCATATAGCGGATAGTTGAATATAGCTGTATCTTCGGAATTAAAGCCTATTGGTACGGTGTTTGAAGCCGTTGTTAAATGCTCTTTTAAATTCTCGGTTGTCACTTTAGTTGGTATAACCGAGATTTTTTTTGCATTGCTTGAATATTTGCTGCCGAGAGTTTCGCAATAATCTTTTATATGCTTGTATGTATTTCTTTCATTTGTGACAGAGGCAGTTTGAAATTCAAGAATTTCATCCTTTTTAAACAAGCCCCTACCCTTGAACTTATCGGGATACAGTCCGTCGGTTTTCCCGATAACATTTGCATATTCGCTCTCATCGGAAAGCTGCATTGTAAAAACCTGTCCGAAATTTTGCATCATTCTGTAACGAACGGTGTTAGTGTTGGGAACAGTCATTACAAAATAAATTCCGTATTTCGTGCATTCTCTTGTAATTAAAGCAACGACTTCTTCTAATTCTTCATACTGTTCGATAAACGCGGCGTAGTTGTTTACCGCAACAATGATATTCGGAAGCTTCGCTTCGGCATCCGCCAAATATGACTTGAAATCACCGCCGAAATCCGCAAACAGCTTTTTCCTTTGCTTTATTTCATTTGACAGATAATCAAAGAAACGATTGATTTTCTCTTTTTCATCGGAAAGCATTACCTCTCCGATATGGGGCGCTTTTTCAAAAGCCTTCAGTGTCTCAGAGGCAAAATCCAAAATATAGGCTTGAACCTCATCCGGTGTATACCGAGCAACAGCCGAATAAAGCATCGTTGTTAAAAAAGTAGTTTTTCCGCTTCCGGCAATTCCGTACACAAGCGTATTTCCGCATTCGGACAACGGCAAGGTGCAAAGTCCTTTTTGTTGATTGTAAGGATTATCGTACTCACCGATAGGCAGGTTAAGCTCAAAGGGCAATTTATTGAAAGAATACTCATCAATTAAATCGGCAATCGTCCGTCCGGTTTCAAGCGGGGGCAGCCATAACGGTCTTACAGAAATATTCTCATCCTCCGCAACCGCTCTCAAATACTTAATTACAGCATCCATTTGCTTCTGTGTTTCCAAGCCGTAATTGGCGTTAGTCGGTTTGGCACGGCTGATGATATGCCCCGTTCTTCCGACAACCTCAACACTGTTGTTTTTTTCCTTCACATTGCTGTCTGCCGGATAATAGTTTGCGCCTGCCCAGGCAGATTGCCCAAGCTCAAACAGCTCGTTATAGCCGACCTGCAAATAAAACCTGCCGGCCTGTGAAAGCTCGGCGGCATCGGGGCGCTTTAACATATCCATACTGTCGGAGCGTTCCTGAACCTTTAAGCAAACACGGAATTTGCTGTTGCTCCAAATTTGGTCATCAACAACTCCGCTCGGCTTTTGGGTAGCAAGAATAAGATGTATACCGAGACTTCTGCCGATTCGTGCCGCACTTACCAATTGCTCCATAAATTCGGGTTGCTGCGTTTTAAGCTCGGCAAATTCATCTGCAATAATGAACAAGTGCTGTAACGGTTCTTTAACCTTTCCCTCACGCCTTAGTTTTTGATATTTGTAAATATCAATATTGCTTACACCGGTTTCCTTGCTGACCGCGGCAAAAATTGCTTGTCTTCTTTTAAGCTCACTTTGAATGGAAACCAAAGAACGTTTAATTGAGCTTCCGTCAAGATTTGTGATTATACCTGCCGTATGCGGCAATTTCTCAAAGGATTTCGCCATTCCGCCGCCTTTATAATCTATCAGTATAAATGCGACTTCATCGGGATGAAAATTAACGGCCAAGGACAGTATGTAGGTAATAATAAATTCCGATTTGCCCGAGCCTGTCATTCCCGCAACCAAGCCGTGAGGCCCATGGAATTTTTCATGAAGATCAAGCTTAAATAATTTTCCGTTTGTATCTACACCGACAAACGCCTCAAGCGATTTTGAGGGGGTGCTTTCGCGCCATCGTTCCAAAACATTCAAATGCTCAACCTTGCCCACATCATAAATGTTCAGGAAGCTTACGGCTTCGGGAAGATTAGCCGCCTTTAAATTCGGGTCCAAAGGAATATTGGATATTTTTTTGGCTATATCGATCAAATCTTCATTCACCGAAATATCCGGTTTGAAGGTAAAAGCCGAATCGGAAATATTATTCTTGTCATACAGCTTTCCGTCTGCGCCGTTTAATTCAACAACAATTGAGCACTCTTTGGGCAATTCTTTCAGCTCACGATAGGCAAATACCGTGCTTATGTTGATGTTCTTGTTTACAGACAACAGTTTTTTTAAAAAATCTGTTCCGACACCGAGATTTTTATCTAAAACAAAAACAACGTAATACGGCGATATGCCCTTGATTTCCGCTTCATTGATTTCGGAACGGTTATTTATAATTTGCTCAAAATAAGATGTAAGGTCTTTTCCGTCTTCATCATTTGTTGCGATAAAACGATAATTCATTTCATCGTCCCAAACATGAGGCAACCACTTTACAAATTCAAATTCTTCCGACTGCTTCTCATCATATAAAAAGACTAATTTTACGTCGTCTTTACTGTAAAAAGTTATTATTTGAAGTATCAAGCCTTTAATAAACGAATATAGTTCTTTTTCGTTTCCTATTGCACCGGATATATAATTTTCAAACAATGAAATGGTTATCGGAATGTTTTTTAAAATCTTCGGACTCTCACAAAGTGTAAGCATATTCTCGTTAAGATTATCTTCATCCAACGTGAAATGTCTTTCGGAGTATAAAATTTCCATATCCGATTTTTTTATTCCGGTGCCGAGCCGCAGCTCCAATAAATCCTTTTGATTTAAGGTTCTTTCCCAAAGGGTTCTGCTCACAGCTTCAATACGTGCTGTACATTCGGGTATGGTAACACTGTTCTCTCTGAGTATTTCTTCTTGACGGGCAATTTCATCTGTAATTTGATTTTCTTTTTCTTTTAAATATTCACTGTATTTTTTCTGACGTTTTTCTTCTTTTTTCAGTCTTCTGTTTCTGTCATACCTTTTGGTGATCACAGGCCAAAGCATAGTTCCCAAAAGCATACTGATCGACATGGCAATAGACGGCACCGCATTTCCGATATTGCCTGTTGTAATGGCGTTATTGATTGAAAATGCAGCCATCGTAAGCGAGGCTAAGCCCATTGTAATCGAGGGACCCAGAACTAACATTAAAGGCGTTTCCTCACCGAATTGATTGGACGGTGGATTATCAACCTTAATTCTTGCGGTTTCCACCTCGCGCTTAAACCTCGGTGAACGATAAAAATATTCGGGCTCCTCTAATTCGTATTCATCGGCAGCCTTGTCGAAATTCGGCTTATTGAAAAGCCCTACCTTTTCTTCGTTTACAAAAACTTGATTATCGGGGTTATTGACAGCGAAAAAGCAATCTCCGATAATCAGCTTCATTCCCATTATGTATATAACATCACCGGGACTTAGGAGCAGCTTATTAACCGGATAATTGTTGACATATGTTCCGTTTCTGCTGTTTTTATCTTCAATATGCCAAACACCGTTCTTGTAAGACAAAACCGCATGTATTTTGGAAACAAACGGATTATTATAAAAAATATCACAATCGGGTGTCTTCCCGATAACCAATTCGATGTCCTCGGGCACACCGTATTTAATATAGGCAGCCCTGTCACTTGTTATCGGCTCGGCAAAAACAAAAGAGCTCTGCTCGGTTTCCTTTGAGTAAATAAGAGTGACACTCATCGGTTTTAATGTGACCTTTTTAATTTCGTTGCCGTCTTCATCCAATAAGACATTATTTTTGTTAGACTTTAAACACCATTTTTGTTCTGCGCTTTCAACACTCACTATATTTTGATTGACACTATCTTTTATCCAGTATCGCCCGCTGATTTTCTTTGGTAAAACAAATGATTTTATACCGCTAATTGAAATATAAGTTATTTGCATAGTCTATTCTCCTTTTCTAACATCAAGGAAATCATCCAAAACAGTTCTTCGCTCGTTTGTTATTGCATTCCAATTGACCTTAAAAAAATACATAAATGCAACAAAAGTATCCCATGTCATTTCAGCTTCACCGCGTTCCAGCAAAGAAACCATTTGTCGGCTTTTTCCAACCTTTTTGCCGAAAGCGGTTTGTGATATGCCCAATTCCTTTCTCATTTGAGGCAAAACCCTTTGAAAAGATTTGATCATCATTTTTTGTTCATCTGATAAAAAATCCTTGTCCACAACAATATGTCCCTCTAAATAAACTTGCATTTGCGCAGAACTAAAAGTTCTAAAAGATATTTTGTTTTTCTGTACTTTATTGAGGCTTCTATAATTTTTTGACCATTTATTTGACCACAAATAGATTTATGCTGTTACGGAATATAGTTTCTCCATTTGAATGCGTTTATTGTCCATAGTAGAATGCACATAGGTATTTAGCGTTACCGAAACTCCCGAATGCCCCAATATTTCACTTAATGTTTTAACATCAACACCTGCTTCTACACATCTTGTCGCAAATGTATGTCTTAAAGCGTGAAAATTCAATTCGGATATGCCGCATTCTTTTAATAGTCTTTTATATCTGTATTCAAATGTGCGAGTGCTGATAAAATCTTCATTATCAGATGCGACATATTTTGAAACGGCTGATTTTTTCATATTAACAAGTATGGGAAATAAAGCGGATGAGATCGGTATTTTACGAATAGATGACTCTGTTTTTGCACTGTCGATAATGAGCTTTGATTTGGAGGCGGCTCTGTTGCCGTTGCATCTTATACGCGCAACTGTATTTTTCACACTGATGATTTTTGATTGTAAATCAATGTCTTCCCATTGCAGTGCACAAATTTCCCCCAATCGCAATCCTGTTTTAATCACGATATAAACGCCCAATTTTGTTACATTCATGTTTTCTAAGAGCATAGCCTCTAAATTATTTTGTGTGTCGGTCGTTAAAATATTGAATTGTTTCTTCTTTATCGGCGGTTTCAATATTGAAGAATTTAACGGTGCACAATATCCTTCACTTTGAGCGAACCTTAAAGCAGCTTCTATAATAATTGCCATACTTCTGACATATGAAGGTGAAAGACCACCGTCACAGCTTTTTCTGCCGCTCTTTAATTTTTTATCTAAAAAAGTATTAATCGTATTAGAATTTAAATCCGAAACGAAAATATTGCCCAATTCCGATAAAATATGATTTTCAATCATATTTTGATATTTTGCGAGCGTTGATTTTTTTACATGTATCCCGGTGGTTGATAGCCATAAATACAATACATCCTTAAATCTTTGCCTTTTACAGGTGCTATTTTTATTAAGATTATCAGAAGCTTTTTTACTCTCCAATTTATTTTTACATTCCGAATAAGTATGACCGTATACCGAAGCATATTTTGTGTTGCCGTTTTCATTTAACCCCACTTTGTATCTGCCCTCCCATCTGCCGTCTTTTCGCTTTCTTATGTTTTCCCCTCTGCGAGACATATACATACTCCTTTGATGTGATTTTCTGACCATATAAATGACCACTATTAAATTATAAAAGATTACATTTCCCATTACATAAGCAAAAATTTCAACTTTAAAAAAGTTTTTTCGTAAAATGTATTGACTAATCATTGGTCATTTGATATAATGATTCTATCAAATTGGTAAATTTTATAGTGTTTAGAACTTTTAGTTCTGCGCAAATACAAGACCGCTTTCTGTTATGAAAAGCGGTTTTATTTTTTGCAAAAAATAAAACAATTATTCACCTTTTCAATGTATAGAAAAACTATTTTCACGTTATAGTGAGTGTTAACAATGTATATTTGCGAATATCTATGAGTTACTCCAAAATTTTTTTGACACAAACATTGAAAGACCGACTAAATCACACGAATTATACGAGAAATTCAAACAAATGGGTGAGGAAGCTTTATTGGCTTTTCTTACTGTTGTTGATAGAATCACAAAAAAATAAACGAATGCAATAGAGACATTCGTTTACGATATATTAGATAATAGCTTAAATCTCCTGTACAATAAAACCTTATATGATATGCTCGGAGCTTTATTCTTTTTTAATTGAATTTCACGGTGGTTTCCGGCCTAATTTATAGTATTGGTTAACCCGCCGTGGCCGGCATCGAGTATTATTTGCACCGCTCCCGCAGGCGCGGCACTTGCGGGAACGGCCTTTTTCTCTGCCTCGGATATAAAGCAGACTGCGGCAATAAGCGCTATGGATAAAACGGCCGTTAACAGCCTGCCGAAATGAAACATATAAGCCCTCACCTCCGTAATGCGGTATTACAGAATATGCCGGAGGTGATTATAAAATTACAAAAGGGATTATTAATCCTAACGGTTGGAAAATGGTCATTTACGTATCTACACAAGTAGAAATTATAAGGGATTATTAATCGAAAGCCGCGGTATGCAGTCGTTCATGTATAAGCGAAAAGTGCAGGGTTTTAGACAATGAATAGCGGTTTGTAAATGCGTCGATTTTCTTCATAAAAATATCCCCCTTGTATTTACTTGAATTTTCAGTTTTGCTTATTACAGTGACCGTTTTTTGATGTATAAACAATTGCTTTCAAACAGACACTTCCTTTGCATTAAGGTATAAATAAATTATATCATAAAGAGAGCCTTTCCGCAATATCAATTGCCGAATCAGGTGAGATTTGCGGCGACAATTCCGGGCGCATAAATAAAAATCCTGTGAGAATAATAATGCAAAAGGAAGTGGTTTTCTATGTTTCCCACGGAAAATGAATACGATAAAATGACAAAGCGTCTCTCACCACCCTCGAGCAAGCTGAAAGATTTTGCTTCGGCCTTTGTAATCGGCGGGGGAATATGTGTTATAGGGCAATTGCTTACAGAGCTTTTCGCCTCGCTTGAGCTGCCCGAAAAAGTGATAAAGGCGGCTGTGCCCTCGGTGCTTGTACTTGCGGCCGCATTGTTTACGGGGCTTCGGCTTTTCGATAAGCTTGCCAAGCGCGCTGGGGCGGGAACGCTTGTGCCGATAACCGGCTTTGCAAATGCCGTGGTTTCACCTGCAATAGAGTATAAAAGCGAGGGCTGGGTTTTGGGGCTCGGAGCCAATATGTTTAAAATCGCGGGCCCCGTAATAGCCTACGGAACGCTTGCGAGTGTGATATACGGAATAATATATGCCGCGCTAAAGCTGCTTTAAAAGGGGGCTTCGGGCTTGAAAAGAATAGGAAAGCACACCGTTGTTTTTGAAAAGCAACCGAAAATTTCGGGCTATGCCTCCGTTGTGGGCAAAAAAGAGCACGAGGGCCCGCTTTCGGAGGAATTTGATGCCTACACGGCAGACAGCCTTTTCGGCGAAAAGAGCTTTGAAAAGGCCGAAAGCAAGCTGCAAAAAACAGCCGTTCAGCGGGCACTTGAAAAGGCGGGCTGCGGCTCTGATAAAATAGATGCCATTTTTGCGGGTGACCTTTTAAACCAGTGCATAGGAAGCTCCTTCGGGCTCAAATCCTTCGGAATACCGTTTATAGGACTTTACGGAGCCTGCTCCACAATGGCACTTTCGGTGGGGCTTGCGGCACTCTTTAAGGAAAGCGGTGCGGCGGAAAAAACCGTTTCGGTAACCTCCTCG
>CAZKUO010000023.1:0-26076 GCA_964555975.1 uncultured Ruminococcus sp.
TATATCCTGATTTTGAACAGCGGAGCATTTCCGATGCTTCTCTGGGGACTGAGGAGCTTGCGCATATGGAAATGATATGCGCTATGGTGCACCAGCTCACAAGAAATTTAACACCCGAGGAAATCAACGCAAGCGGCTTTGCACCGTATTTTGTAAGCCATACAAACGCCGTTTATCAGGCGGCAGCCTCGGGCGTGCCGTGGAGCGCAACCTATTATCAGTCAAAGGGTGACGTGATTACGGATTTGCATGAGGATCTTGCGGCCGAGCAAAAAGCACGCGTGACATATGATAACCTGCTCAGGCTTATAGATGACCCCGATATTACCGAGCCGCTCAAATTCTTGCGCGAACGGGAAATAGTGCACTATCAGCGCTTCGGTGAAGCATTACGCCTGACAACCGACAGATTGGATTGCAAGAATTTTTATGCCTTTAATCCCGGCTTTGACAAATAAAATGATGGAATAAAAAATACAATTACCCGTAAGCTTTTCATAAGTGATTCGGACTGTATACAAATTTATCGGTTACAATTTTGTTTTTTCGGTGACACGTGCGGCGAAAAAATACCTTGTAAGCGAAAATCCGCTTTTGCAGCGGATTTTCAAGAGGACAGGGGTGGTATTGGCGGGGAAAGAGTGCAGTCCGAAAATCTTTGATTTTCGTGCGAGCAGCTTCCCCGTCCAAGAGAGTGCGACTTTGTCGTCACTCTCAGTCACCCGTAAGCTTTCAGCGGGTGATTGCGCTTTCTATTTCAGCTTTTTTATTTGCGAACGGTATTCTGCCGGGGTGGTGCCGACCTGCGCACGGAAGGAACGGTTGAAAGAGCGTATTGTGCCGAAGCCGACCTCCTCTGAAATATCGGATACCTTTTTATCGGTTGTGCGCAGTAGGCCGCAGGCCTCATTAATGCGAAGCTTGTTAATATACTCATTAAAATTTTGACCGAGCTTTTTGTTTATCAGGTGCGAAATATAATACTTACTCAAATGCAGCCTTTCGGAAATCGAATCGAGGGTGAGTGCCTCGGTAAAGTTTTTTGAGCAGTAATCCATAATTTCGTAAAAGGCGGAATTTTTTTCCAAATTCACCGTCTTCAGGGTAAAATGCGGTAAAATCAACGACATAAATAGGTTAATATAGCCGTTAAGAGCCAGTGTTTTGTAGGGGTCATTGCTCTTTACGGCAGAATAGAGCTTTTCAAAAATCTCGGCAAGCTGCGGAATTTCGGAGGAGGAAATGTGGTTTGTATTAGGAATACTTTTTGAAATGTCCTCCGAAAAGCCGCAAAGAATTTCGGCGGAAAATATCAAAATAAGATATTCTCCGAGCTTTGTGGTGTCGTAATAATGTATTTGATTGGGAAATGTAATAAACAAATCTCCCTCATTCAGGCAATAGATATTTTTATCGGCATAGGCTATTGTTCGGCCGCTGTAGGCGTACACAACCTCAAGCTCCTTATGCAGGTGAATTTGCTTTCCGAGCGCGTTTGACGTGCTGCATTCTATTGCGTTGGGTTTGTTTTCATAAAGTATGTTCATAAGTCAGACCACACTGATTTAAAATTGTCGGGCGTAAAAAATCACACCGAAATATTAAAATGCTCGGCTTTTGTCACCTTTGCAATTAAAGGCAATAAAAACACAGATATGATATTTTAAATTTTGAAAAGGGTAGGTTAATTGAAAATGAAAAGCTTAAGCGAAATTTCACCGGGAGAGTGCGCCACGGTGAAAAAGGTTATAGGCGGAGGGGATATACACAGACGGCTTGTAGAGCTTGGGCTGACACCGGGGGCTTTGGTTGAATGTGTGGGCAAAAGCCCCGGCGGTGACCCAAAGGCCTTTTTAATCCGCGGTGCGGTTATTGCAATACGGGAGGCCGACTGTGAATGTGTTGCAATAAATCAATAAATCGGGTAACGGGAGCAAAGCTCGGCAACCTCTGAGCTTATGCGTGCCTTTTCCGCTTCAAAATTATCGGCTGCGGCGGCTATCCACTCGGCAATTTTTTCCATTTCATTTTCCTTAAAGCCGCGTGTGGTTACGGCGGGTGTGCCCACTCTGAGACCGCTTGTTACAAACGGGCTTTGCGGGTCACCGGGTATGGTATTTTTGTTTGCGGTTATGTGCACCTCGTCAAGGCGGTGCTCAAGCTCCTTGCCCGAAATGCCGTTCTTTAACAGCTTAATTAAAATTAAGTGATTATCTGTTCCGCCCGAAACAATATCAAAGCCGTTATTCTTAAGGGCAGAGCAAAGTGCCTGTGAATTTTTGATTATTTGCTCCTGATAAGCCTTAAATTCGGGGGTGAGTGCTTCACCGAAGGCAACGGCCTTGGCGGCGATGATGTGCATAAGCGGTCCGCCCTGTGTGCCGGGGAAAATAGCTTTATCTATCTGTGCGGCATATTTTTCGCGGCAGAGAATAAGGCCACCGCGGGGCCCGCGCAGAGTTTTGTGTGTTGTGGTGGTGACAACATCGGCATAGGGCACAGGCGAGGGGTGAAGACCCGCCGCAACAAGACCCGCTATATGCGCCATATCTACCATAAGATAGGCACCGACCTCATCGGCAATTTCGCGGCAACGCTTGAAATCTATTATACGTGAATAGGCACTTGCCCCCGCAATTATAAGCTTCGGCTTGTTTTCAAGGGCTATTCTGCGCATTTCATCGTAATCAATGGTTTCGGTTTCGGGATTCACCCCGTAGGGGACAACCTTAAAGTATTTTCCCGAAATATTCACAGGTGACCCATGGGATAAATGGCCGCCCTGCTGTAAATTCATTCCCATAACGGTGTCGCCGGGGTTCAGCAGTGCAAAGAATACGGCAAGATTGGCACTTGCTCCGCAATGCGGCTGAACATTTGCGTGCTCGGCACCGAAAAGCTGCTTTGCGCGCTCCCTTGCAATGTTCTCAACAACATCTACGCACTGACAGCCGCCGTAATAGCGCTTGCCGGGGTAGCCCTCTGCGTATTTGTTGGTTAGAACACCGCCCGCAGCAATCAAAACCGCCTTTGAAACTATGTTTTCCGAAGCTATCAGCTCAATATTGTTCTGCTGGCGTTCAAGCTCGGCACCGCAGGCCGCGGCAACCTCGGAATCGTAATTTTTAAGCTCCTCAAAAAAATTCATAACAGCAATTCCTCCTATACATTAAGTACCGAGGCAACCTCCTCGGTGTGGTATTTTTCAATTATCGGGTTGATTTCACCCGTTATAAATTCTTCGGTTTGCGAGGCACTGCGCCCGATGTATTTTTCGGGGGAGAGCTCACTTAAAATTTCCTCCCGCGTAAGCGGAATACGCTCATCCTCGGCAATGCGGTCTATAAGATTGTTTGAACCGCCCTCAAGCTTTACTCTTGCAGCCGCCTCATGTGAGAACACGCGGATTATTTCGTGTATTTGCTGGCGGTCGGCACCGCGCTTTACGGATTCCATCATAATATTTTCGGTTGCCATAAAGGGCAGCTTTTCCATAACACGGCGGGCTATAACCTTATCGTACACAACAATTCCCGAGGTTATGTTTATGTATATATTAAGTATGGCATCAACCGCAAGGAAAGCTTCCGAAACCGAAAGACGCTTGTTTGCGCTGTCATCCAGTGTGCGCTCAAGCCACTGTGTGCCTGCGGTCATTGCGGGGTTAACCGAATCGGCAATAACAAATCTTGCAAGGGCTGAAATTCGCTCACACCTCATGGGGTTACGCTTGTAGGGCATAGCGGACGAGCCTATTTGATTTTTGCCGAACGGCTCCTCCATTTCTTCAAAGGATTGCAAAAGCCGCAAATCGTTTGAAAACTTGTAGGCGCTTTGTGCAAAGCCCGAAAGCACCGATAAAAAGTAGGCATCGGTCTTGCGGGAATAGGTTTGACCCGAAACCGGCACGCAGGCTTCAAAGCCCATTTCATGTGCTATAAGGGTTTCAAGCTTTTTAACCTTTTCTTCGTCCCCGCCGAAAAGCTCCATAAAGCTTGCCTGGGTGCCTGTGGTGCCCTTTGAGCCCAAAAGCTTAAGGCCGGACAATTGGAATTCCAAATTTTTTATATCCTGCAAAAGCTCATACATCCAAAGGGTTGCCCGCTTGCCGACGGTGGTTAGCTGTGCCGGCTGTAAATGGGTGTAGGCAAGGCAGGGGAGTGAGTTGTACTTAAGGGCAAATTCCGAAAGATTTTTAAGCACCTGCACCGCTTTTTTTAAAATTATGAGTGAGGCCTCGCGCAAAATTACCACATCGGTATTGTCACCTACATAGCAGCTTGTGGCACCGAGGTGAATTATCGGCTGTGCCGTGGGGCATTGCACCCCGAAAGCGTAAACGTGCGACATTACATCGTGCCGCACAAGCCTTTCGCGCTCCTCTGCAACATCGTAGTTTATATTGTCGCGGTTGGCCTCCATTTCGGCTATTTGCTCGTCTGTTATATCAAGCCCGAGCTCCTTTTCACCGCGCGCAAGCGCTATCCAAAGCCTGCGCCAGGTGCGGAATTTAAAGCTTTCGGAAAAAACGTGCTGCATTTCCTTTGAGGCATAGCGCGTTGAAAGGGGCGAGACATAATTTTCCTTGTTATCGGTCATAAATTTCACCTTTTGCCTTAAGTATTTTAATGTTGAAAATTATAGCATATCGGCATTTTTTTGTCAATTGCCGTAAGCTTTACTTTTTGCGGTCGTAGGGGATATATTTAACCCTGCGCTTTTTAAGCCTTGAAATATTGAGCCTTATTATCATAATTATAAATATCAAAACTGCCAGCGCAATCAGTATATAAACTATCTTCATATAGAATGAGCCGAAAAAGCCTTTAACCGAGCGCAGGAGCTTTAAAAGGGTGCTCATTTCCACATCATTGCCCGCAACAAGATTTACGGTGCCTATTGTCTGCTCGGCGTAAATAAAATCGGCCGTGCCCAAAACATCACCCTTTTTAACGGGTGCATCTGCCTTTTCGGAATTGAGGTGGGTTTTAACCACTATTGTTGAGCTGTCGGCCTCGTTCGGCAAAACCGTGACAAAGGGCTTTTCAAAATAGAGTGACACAAAATCCGTGCTTAAGGAAAGCTCAACCGGAATTTCGCAAACCGGCTCCTCGGAGTCGGCAACCTCCTTAAACGAAAAATTGTTAAAGGCCCAGCGGTAGAGCGCGGCCGATTCGGAAAATTCATACCGTTTTCCCGCGTTTGCGGGGCAGTTCATAAGTATGCACATATAATTGTAGCCGTTGTAGGAGGCGGTGCTTACAAGGCAACGGCCGGCTTCGTCGGTGAAGCCCGTCTTAACGCCGCTTGCATATTGGTAGTAATAATTTGTGTTGGGGTCCTGCAAATAGTTGGTGGTGGAAATTGTGCGCTCACCCGACATATTTGTGGCGGCTATTTTGTAGCGTGTGGTTTCGCAAACGGTTTTAAAGGTTTCATTTTTCAGCGCATATGTTGTAAGGGTGTAAATATCACGCACGGTGGTGTAGGTTTCTTCGTCGTGCAGGCCGACGGGATTGCTGTAATGTGTGCCCGTAAGCCCGAGCTCTGCGGCCTTTGCGTTCATTTCGGCAACAAAGCCCTCAACCGTGTCACCGTAGTAAAGGGCGGCAAGGTAGGCGCAATCTCCGAAGGAGGACATAAGCACGGTATACACCAAATCAAGCTGTGTTATTTCTTCCCCAACCTTAAGATTTGAAACGGCACTTCCGGTGCCCGAAATCAGCCGTTCCACCTCCTTGGTCATGGCAACCTTGCCCTCGGGGTTGTACCTCTCGCTTTCAAGCATAAGTGTAACGGTCATAATTTTTGTTATCGAGGCGGGGTAAAGCTTCTGATCTATGTTGTTTGAATATAGCATTTCACCCGTATCAAGCGAAATCAGCATACCCGCCTTTGCGGAAATATCAAATCCCGTGACCTCATAAGCCGAGGCGGTAATTGTGCCCGACAAAACGGCCGCAACGGAAAAAAGAGTTAAAAATAAGTAAATTATTTTTTTAGGCATGGAAATCTCCTTTAAAATGTAGTATAATGATTTCGGTTATTAATATTATAACATAATTTTCAAAAATTGGAATACCCAATTTGATTTTGGCAGGTGTTATTTACGGTTTACGTAACGGGGGATATGCACGGCTGCACCGAGCGGCTGTACGATAAGGGCTTCAGGCATTTGAAAAGCGGCGACGTGCTTATAGTCTGCGGGGATTTCGGCTTTATTTTCGATGGCGGAAAAACCGAGAAGCAGGTTATAGATTATTTGGCCGGGCGGCGCTTTGTAACCGCCTTTGTTGAGGGCACGCATGATAATATGTCCGTAATAAACCGTGCGCGCGTTACCTATTGGCACGGCGGTATGGTGCACAGAATAAAGGGTAATTTAATTCACCTTATGCGCGGCCAGATATTTGAAATAGAGGGCAGCAGCTTTTTCACCTTCGGCGGGGGAGAAAGCACGGATAAGGATATGCGCGTTGAATCGGGAACCTGGTGGCGTGAGGAGGAGCCTACTCCTGTGGAGATGGCCGAGGGCGCAAAGCGGCTTGATGCGGCGGGTTTGAATGTGGATTATATTATAACGCATGAGCCGCCCTCACTTGTTAAAAGCGCCATTTTGCTCAGGCGAGGCGATACCGACAGAACAAACAAGCTTAACGGCTACTTTGAGGAAATAGGCCGCTCCTGCAAATTCAGCCACTGGTATTTCGGCTCATTACATGAGGACAGGGTAATAACCGAGCATCACACCTGCGTTTTTAAGGAAACCCTGCCTATTGTGCGACCGGCGCTGCACGGTGCTCCCGCTACACAAAAGCGTGCGCACAGATCGGCAAAAGAGGCCGAGCCTGCCCTGTTTACCGATGTTACTTGACAGATATGGTATAATATCTATTATAAACAAATAAATTCGGAGGAAGCTTATGTTAAATACCGATAGACTTTGCCCCGGCTGTATGACCGATAACGGCGGTGAAAGGGTGTGCCCCGTTTGCGGGTGTGATTCCGAAAGTGCAAATCCCGAAGGTTGCTTAACTGTGGGCACAAGGCTTGCCGACCGCTACACGGTGGGTCTTGCCAAAAGCGCCAACGGAGAGGGAATAACCTATATCGGCTGGGATATGGGGCAGGATGCCGTTGTGAGCATAAGGGAGTATTACCCTGTGGGCTTTGCTGTAAGAAACCCCGATAAAACGGTGGGAATGGTCGGCGGCGGCGAGTATATTTTCAACGAAGGACTTATGGAATTTATCGAAATCAACCGCACCGTAAAGGAGGCGGAGCTGCCTTCACTTGTTTCGGTAACCGAGGTTTTTGAAGAAAACGGCACCGCCTATGCCGTTTCGCGCAGTGTTGCCTCCATTACAATGAATGAATTTTTGAAGAAAAACGGCGGCACCCTTAAGTGGGAGCAGGCAAGACCGCTGTTTTTGCCGCTTATAGATACAATTAAGGGTATGAACGACCGCAGAATTTTCCACGGCGGAATTTCCTGCGATACGGTGCTTGTGGGGCGTGACGGAAAGCTTAGAATTTCGGGCTATTCGGTTAAAAGGCTCCGTATGGCAGAGGGCGGAATGAAGCCCGAGCTGTTCTCCGGCTTTGCCGCCGCAGAGCAGTATGGGGGTGACACCTGCCGCAACGATACCCGCACCGATGTTTACGGTCTTTGTGCGGTGCTTTTCCGCGTGCTTATAGGCACACTGCCGCCCGAGGCCCCCGAAAGGCTTAAAAACGATGCGATGACAATTCCCGCCCGCTTTGCCGAGGAGCTGCCGCGCCACGTGCTTTCGGCTCTGGCAAACGGCCTCCAGGTGTTGCCGCAAAACCGTACTGCCGATATAGAGGCTTTCAAAAACGAGCTTGTGTATGCCGAAACCGCCGAACAGAATAAAAAATCGGCGGCAACGCCCGAGAATGCCAAAAAAGCCGTCCCCAAGGCCGAAGCTAAGGGCGGCACGGTAAAATACGTTATAATTTCCGCGGCCTGCACAGCTGTTGTGTTTATGGCAATTGTGGCTGTGCTTGTGTTCACTGTGTTTAGGGAGGACCTTTTCGGCAGCACCTCGCAGGGTGACGGCGGAAGTGTTTCCGTTGCGGCACCGAGTGTTGACCAAATCGGTGCGGTGGACAGCGGCGCGGGTGAAAGCACCGTTCTGTTTGAGGTTCCCTCACTTCTCGGAAAGTATTTTTCCGAGCTTGAGGATGATGAGACTTGCGAGAAATTCAATATAACCATAAAGAACTTGGAATACAGCGACAAGTACGCGCGCGGCCAAATTTGTGCGCAAACCGTTGCCGAGAGCTCCGAGGTGGCAAGAGACACTAAAATCGAGGTTACTATAAGTCTCGGGGCCAAAGAAATTAAAATTGCAAATGTTTTGGGGCTTGATGAGATTAATGCGAAGCTGGAGCTTTTAAAGCAGGGCTTTTTGTACAATAACATTGAGGTGCTTGAAAAATGGGATGACAGCAAAAAACCGGGAGCTGTTATAGAGCAGGAGCCGAAATACGGCACCCAAATCAGCCCCGAGGCCAAGGTAAAAATATTCGTTAATGCTTACACGGGGGATGAGGAGGACAATTCTTCAGCTTATTCCCGATACAACTGATGCACCGACTTTTATGCCGTGAAAGGACAGAAATACTATGTCAGCTAAAATTTACAGCCTTGCCGACGGCGTTGAGGGACTGTTTGTAAAGAATGAACGCTTCAACACCACCTCGGTTTCGTTTAATTTTTATTTGCCGCTTAAAAAGGAAACCGTGGCCGCTTATGCGCTTTTGCCCTTTGTTTTAACCACCTGCGGAAAAAAGTATCCCGATTTTTCGGTGCTGAATTACAGGCTTGAAAGGCTTTACGGTGCTCAGCTTGATGCCACGGCGGAAAAGCTGGGCGATTACCAGCTTTTAAAGCTGCGTATTTCGGTTATAAACGATAAATACACCTTTGAAAGCGACTCGCTTATAAAGCAGGCGTGCGATATGCTTTTAAGCCTTATTTTCGAGCCAAAGGCCGAAAACGGCGCCTTTGCCGCAGAGGATTTGGCACGTGAGAAGCGCAAGGCGATTGAGCACGTAAAAGGCGAGCTGAGTGATAAAAGAATATATGCTAAAAATCGGCTTATTGAGGAAATGTACGGAAACGACAGCTACGGTCTGCCCAAATGCGGCACACCCGAGGATATTGAGGCGGTAACCGATACGGGGCTTTACGCCGCGTGGGAAAGCCTGCTTACCACCGCCTTTGTCAGGGTGCAGGTGATAGGCGCCGCCGTGCCGACCGGTCTGTTTGATGAAATCGGCCGCCGCTTTGAAAGCATTGAAAGGGCTGATGTTGCCGATTGCAAGGCAGTAAAGCCCACTGCTCCGGCCGAAACCCCGAAAACCGTAACCGAGCGGCAGGAAATCCGCCAGGGTAAGCTTGTTATGGGATTTTCTTCGAAAATGGCGGGGGATGAAGACAGCACGCTTCCGCTTATGGTTATGACCGATATTTTCGGCGGAGGACCCTATTCACGCCTTTTTACCAACGTGCGTGAAAAAATGAGCCTTTGCTATTATTGCTCGGCTTCCGCTGTGCGCTGCAAGGGGCTTTTAACGGTGGAATCCGGTGTTGAGGAGGAAAATGCCGAAAAGGCCGAGAGTGCGATAAACGAGCAGCTTGAGGCCGTTAAAAAGGGTGAATTTACCGAGTTTGAGCTTTCCTCGTCCTTAAAGAGCATAAGGGATTCGCTACGCTCTTATAACGACAGTCAGCCGCTTTTGGACCTTTGGTACGGGTTAAAGGCGTTAAACGGCAGGCTTTATTCACCCGATGAGCTTGCCGAGCTTGCGGGCAACGTGACACGCGAGCAAATAATTTCGGCCGCGCGCGGAATTAAGCTGCACACGGTTTACAGGCTTTTGCCGAAGGGAGAAGCGGAATGAAAAAGGAAATTTTTGAAAGCGAAATAGGCGAAAGCTACGTTAAGGCGGTGCACCCGTCGGGGCTTAAAATTTATATTCTCGAAAAGCCACAGTATAATTCCGCATATGCCTTGTTCGGTACAAAATACGGCTCCATAGATAATTGCTTTTCGGTTGACGGCGAAAAGGTGACCGTGCCCGAGGGGATAGCGCATTTTTTGGAGCACAAGCTTTTTGAAAGTGAGGACGGTGACGCCTTTACGCGCTTTGCCGAAACAGGTGCCGCCGCAAATGCATTTACTTCGTTTGACCGCACCTGCTACCTTTTTTCCTGCAGTGACAGATTTTACGAAAATCTTGAAATTCTGCTTGATTTTGTACAGTCTCCGTATTTTACGGCACAAACCGTTAAAAAGGAGCAGGGAATTATAGGGCAGGAAATACGAATGTATGATGACAGCCCCGATTGGCGCGTTACCTTTAATATGCTCGGGGCTATGTATAAAAATCATCCCGTTAAAATAGATATTGCGGGCACGGTGGATTCCATTGCCGAAATAGACGATAAGCTTTTGTACCGTTGCTACAACACCTTTTACAATCCCGCAAATATGTTTATATGCATTGCGGGCAACGTGAGCACCGAAAGGGTGCTTTCACAAATAAACGGTGCCGTTAAGGAAACCGAGCCGAAAGCCCTTGAACGCATTTGCTGTGATGAGCCCGAGGGAATATTGCAGCCGTTCGTTTCGCAGAAAATGTCGGTTGCACAGCCTATGTTCTGCTTAGGCTTTAAGGAGCGTGCCACTGCACCCGAGCGCACCGTAAAGGAAAAGCTTGCAACCGCACTGCTTACGGAGATTGCTGCCGGAGAGTGCTCACCGCTTTACAAAAGGCTTATAAATGAGGGACTGATAAACGACGAATTCGGCTTTGAATATTTCACCGGCAATGGCTATGCCTGCCTTATGTTTGAGGGAGAATCCTCAGACCCTGTGCGTGTTTCGGAGGAAATTAAGGCCGAGCTTGAGCGCATTAGGGCAGAGGGAATTGATAAAAAGCTGTTCTCCGCAATACGCTGCGGAATGTACGGTGATGCCGTGCGTGCCTTTAACAGTGTTGAAGGCATTGCAATGAAGCTTACGGATTGTGCAATGCTTGATTACGGCCTTTTTGATGAGCTTAAGTATTTAAAATCGGTTACCGCTGAGGATGTTCTCAAGCGTATAGAGCTTTTAAAGCCCGAAAACGCGGTACTTTCGGTAATTGAACCGTTGGATTTTTAAAAAGGGTAGGAAAAGCTATGAGCTATGAAATAATTATTTTCGGATTAAAGCTTACGGTATCTCCCGTTGCTTTCACGGTGCCACTCGGTTCACGGCACTGGGATATTTATTGGTACGGTATTATTATAGCCGCAGGCTTTCTTGCCGCACTTGTTTACGGGCTGAAAAACGCCGCGCGCTATAACCTTAATGCCGACAGAATGCTTGATATTATACTTGTTGCCACACCCGTTGCAATACTTTCCGCCAGAGCCTATTATGTTATTTTCGACGGTGAAAAGCTTAACGGAATAGGTGACTTTTTCGGCTTCGGAAATTCTTCGGGCTTTGCGGGTCTTGCAATTTACGGCGGTGTAATAGGTGCCTTTGTTTCGGGAGCGGTTATGTGCCTTGTGCGCAAGGTTAAAATTTTGGATATGTTCGATGTGGCTGCGGTCGGCTTCCTTATAGGGCAGGGAATAGGCCGTTGGGGAAATTTCATCAATCAAGAGGCCTACGGTGCTTTTACCGGCAGTGCCTGGTGGGGTATGCAGAGCAACAAAACCGTCTCCGAAATGGGGGAAGGGCTTGTGCACCCCTGCTTCCTTTACGAATCTATTTGGTGCATAGCGGGCTTCTTTATTTTAAATTATTTCAGCAAGCGCCGCAAATTCAGCGGTGAAATGTCACTTATGTACTGTGCGTGGTACGGCTTCGGCAGAGCATTTATTGAGTTGCTCAGAACCGACAGCCTTATGATAGGCAGAATTAAGGTTTCGTGCCTTTTGTCGTTTGTGATTTGCGCGGCCGGGCTTGCGGCACTTGCGGTAATGCGTCGCCGTGTTGCAGAAAACGGTGCACCCGCCGATTATGCCTCGGTGTTCACGGAAAACGAGTCGGAAGCCGCCGGTGACCTAACGGAGGAATTAAATGAGCAGAATAATTGACGGAAAGGTGATTTCCGCCGCCGTAAAGGAAAATATTGCAAGCGAGGTTGCCGAGCTTAAAAAGCGCGGCATTAACGTGGGACTTGCCGTTATAATAGTGGGCAATGACCCCGCCTCCGAAATTTATGTTGCAAACAAAAAGCGCGCCTGTGAAGCACTTGGTATTATCTCCGAGGAATATAAGCTCCCGCAGGAAACAACCGAGGCGGAGCTTTTGTCGCTTATAGGCAGGCTCAACCGCAGGAAAAGCATTAACGGAATACTCTGTCAGCTGCCGTTGCCGCCGCAGATTGATGAAAAAACCGTAATTAATTCCATAGCACCCGAAAAGGATGTTGATGCCTTTCACCCGCAAAATGTGGGCAGAATTATGGTGGGTGATTACGATTTTGTTCCCTGCACACCCGCAGGCATTATGGAAATGCTGAAATTTGAGCACATAAACCCCGAGGGTAAGCGCTGTGTTGTAATAGGCAGGTCAAATATTGTGGGCAAGCCTATGGCAATGCTTTTGCTGCATAAAAACGGCACGGTTACGGTGTGCCATTCAAAAACACGCGATTTAAAGCAAATTTGTCTTGAAGCCGATATTCTCGTTGCGGCGGTGGGTCGTGCGGGCTTTGTAACGGCGGATATGGTAAAGCCGGGCGCTGTGGTTATTGATGTGGGAATGAACCGTGAAAACGGAAAGCTTTGCGGCGATGTTGATTTTAATGCGGTGAGTGAAAAGGCCTCTGCCATAACGCCGGTTCCCGGCGGCGTGGGGCCTATGACCATAGCCATGCTTATGAAAAACACTCTTACCGCCGCAAAAAGGCAGAACAATGTGTAGGGCGGTGCTCAGGCGCGCTTTGCTGTGCGTCACACTGATTTTCACGCTTTCGTTTACTGCTGCCGCCGCCGAAGTAAATTTAAAGGCGGACCCCGAATTTACCGCCTACGGCAGCAGTGCCGATAACGAAAGGCTTGCGGAAATTTTGGGAATGACCGAGGCTTCTCTTGAAAGCTACTGCACTGAAAACAAAGTTGTTTATTTCGCTGTTAATGCCGATAACACAAAGCAAATAAGACTTACGGAAAGCAAAACCACGTTTTCCGAAGCGGTTGGTGAGCTTTCCGCCATTTCGGAAAGCGAAGCCGAGGCCATAACGGCCGATTTGGCGGGCAAGGATTTTCAAACCGAGCTTGTTGTGACAAACGGAAAGCGCTTTGTTAAGGCAACCGCCGCCCTTTCGGACAGCGGCGGAAATTATACCCTCACACGCTACATAACGGTGACTGATAAAAAGGAATACGCACTTTCCTTTTATACTGCGGCCTCCGAAAGCAATGATTACGCGGAGCGGACCTTTAAAACACTGAGCTTCGGCAAAGCGGAAGACAGTGCACCCGTAAGCTTTAAGGGGGTTATGCTTTTTTCGGCGGCCGCGCTTATTTTAGTGTTAATGGGATATATTCTTTACACTGTTATAAGGGATATACGCCTGAAGCGCAGGCTTGAAAAAGGTGAAAACGAATGTAAGCTCTCATAACGATTGCTGTTTGTCTGCTTGCACGCATAGGTGCCGTTATGGCAAACAGGGCTTGAATATTGCCACCGGTGTGATATCGGTAATTCTCGGTGTGGTTGTGCTCGGTTTTTCGGGTAGTGTAATAGTCTATCATTTTAAAAATAAAGGCAGGTGCTTGCCGTGCAAAAATATTTTTCCTACCGGGATGAGGCTTTGGAAATAGTCTACAGCAGGGATGAAAAACCCGAGCCCGCAAATTTCAGTATGCATACGCACGAAACATACGAGCTGTATTATTTCGAGGGCGGAAGCGGTATTTACAGGGTGGAGGGAACACCGTACCCGCTTGAACCGGGCGATATACTTATAATGCGCCCCGCGGAAGCACACTGTATTGATATAACAGGGGAAAGGGTGTATACCCGCTTTTCCGTTAATTTCACACCCGATATTCTTGCGGGCGCAGACCCCGAGCTGAAGCTTTTAACCCCGTTTAACAATCGCGAGCCGGGCTTCTTTAACCGCTACCGCGCCGAAAGCTTTGCGGACGGTGCTTATTTTGAGCTTATAAAAAATCTGACCGCCGATTGTACCGACAGGCGGCTCCAAACGGTGACAAATCTTTTGCCGCTTTTAAATGAAATTTACAAGGCGTTTGTGCGTGGGGAAACAGAGGTGCTCGTAAAATCGCTTGACAGCAGAATAATTCGCCACATCAACCGCCATATTTCCGAAAGTCTTACGCTTGATGAAATTTGCGAAAGCTTTTACATAAGCAAATCTCACCTGTGCCGCAGCTTTAAAAATGCCACGGGATCTACCGTGGGAGAATATATTACAGTGAAAAGGCTTGTGAACGCAAGGCGGCTTATATTATCCGGCACACCGCCCACAAAGGCCTATTTGCAGTGCGGATTTAAGGATTATTCCGCATTTTACCGCGCTTACAAAAAGAAGTACGGTGTTGCACCGAGCGCATTAACAAGCATATGAGAACAAAAACCGCCGCCCCGACAGGGACGGCGGTTTTACGGTTAAAGTTGTTTTTTGCCTGCGGCAACTGCTTAATGCCGCTTTGCAACCTCCGCAAAGGCATCGTTGGCAATATCGGCGGCGAGCTCAATATCGCTGTCGGTAAGAGCGGCATTGATAAAGTGATTGTGGTGTGAGGCCAGGAAAAGCCCCCTCGAAACACATTCGGCCACCCATTCCTGATGGAGCATAAGGCTGTCGTCGTTAGTAATTCTGAGGTAGAACAGTGCGGGCTCACCCGAAACCGCAAGGTTAAAGCCGTTTTCGGCAGCCGCCTTTTTAAAGGCCGCGGTAAGCTTTTCGCCCTTTTCCCTGAAAAGTGCGGGTGTGTTAAGCCTTTTCATTTTGTTTATGCAGGCAATACAGGCGGCAAACGGCACGGCACTCATCCAATAAGAGCCCGTAAAGGAAAGGGAGGAGGCAGCCGCCTTTAAAAATTCCCTGCCGCAGGCGGCCGACATATTATATCCGTTTGCAAGGGCTTTGCAGAAGCATATAATATCCGCCTTAATGCCGTAGTAATGGTCACTGCCCGCAAGGTCAAGCCTGAAGCCGGTGCGCACATCATCAAAAATAAGAATAATTCCGTGCTCATCGCAGAATTTTCTCACTGCCTGCCATTTTTCGGGGGTTGAGCAAACATTATCGTAAAAATTGCCGTGGTCATAGGGCTGTGCGATAATTGCGGCAATATCTCCGCCGTTTTCCTGCCATGCCATTTCAAGAGCCTCGAAATCAAACCAGGGAACAATAATATTGTTGGCAACATCCTCGGTTGTAATACCGGGATAATCGGCTTTCATGGCCCACGGGTCGTTTCCGTGGTAATAGCCCTTAAAGAATATTACCTTTTTGCGGTGGGTGTAGGCACGTGCGCACATAACCGAAAAGGTTGTGGCATCGGTTCCGTTTTTCATAAAGTAAGCCCAATCGGCACTTTCAACGGTATCTACAAGCAGCTCGGCACATTCCACCATTTTGTAAGAGGGTGCCGTAACACAGTTTCCGCTTTTCATCTGCTCCGTTGCGGCGGCATCCACATCAGGGTCGTTATAGCCCAAAACATTCGGCCCGTAGGCACACATAAGGTCCAAATAACGGTTACCGTCCATATCCCAAAAATAGGCACCCTCCGCACGGGAGCTTATAAGCGGCCACTTTTCAAGCGGCAAAAACAGACCCTCCGAGGGCCCCAAATGCCCGTATATGCCCGAGGGTATTACATTCAAAGCGCGCTCAAACCATTCGCGGCTTTTTGTGTGTGAATATTCCGAATATTTACTCATTGCATTTTCTCCTATCCGAGGTAAACCGAAACTCTGTCGAGTATGCGGTTAATGTTATCAACCATTGAAAGCACGCCCGCAAGACGTATGTTACCCTTGCACATTTCATTAACCGTGGATACCTTCCCCGCAAACAAACCGTTTGCAAGCTCAATATCGGCAAATTCCATTATGGCACGCGGAGAAGCGCAGGGTGCCTTTACCGTGGTGAATTCGCGGTCTTTCACGCTTATTGTTACCTGAAGCTTATCCTTAATGCCGAGCAGAACGTCACCGTCGGGGGTGTTTTCAGCCGAAACAGAGGCAATGGAATCGTTATTGGCAAGTGCCGATATTGCTTCTGCTATAACGTACAGCGTAATGATTGTATTTTCCTCAAAAAAGTCACGGTTTGAAAGTGCGGCCTCATCCGGCTGTAAAACGGCCGAAAGCCTGTCGGTTAACGTCTTGAAAGAGCCTGTTAAAAATTTTAAAAGGCTTAAAACACCCTTTACGGGCAGACCCGGCTTGCTTTCATTAATAAATGAATTAAAGCCTTCGGGGGATGAAAAATTCATCTTGCAGGTGCAACCCGCACTCCCCTCGGTGATTTTGCAGCCGCTTTTATCAAAGTGAAAGGTGCGGCAGGGGCCGTTTTTCACATCAAAGCAAAGTGCCACCGGCTTTTTAATATCGGCAAGTGCTTCCTTTGCGGTGCCGTCAAGCTCACAAAGGTTTTCAAGTGCGCCCAATATGCCGTACATATTGACAAATGCCAAGGCTTTTTGTTCAAGCATTAATATTCCTCCCTGTTTTGTTCGTCAAGCGATAAATAAAAGCTTGGTATAAACTCATTTAAGAAAATATCGGCCTCGGGGCAGGCAAGAGCTTCAACCGCATTGCGCAGAGTCTTTTCCGCCTCGGCAAATTCTTTGTTGCCCATATTAAGCTCCTCAATGCACTTTATAAGTGCCGAAAGCTTATCCGCCGCCTTAACGAGAAGTGCGGTATCACGGTCGGGTGAGTAAAGGCGGGCAAATTCCTCTCTGAAATCCTCGGGCAGCATATCGGTAAGCCGGTTTTCCGCCGCCTTTTCAATTTCCTTGTAGGCCGATTTGATTTCGCTGTTGTAATACTTAATCGGTGTGGGCATATCACCTGTTATTATTTCGGGCGTATCGTGATATATGGCAACCGAGGCCGCAAAATCGGCATTGTAGGCTTTTCCGAGCCGCTTGTTGCCTATAAGTGCCAGCGCATGGGCGATTTGTGCGGTTTCAAGTGAATGCTCACTTAAATTTTCCTGCCTTGTGTTGCGCATAAGACCCCAGCGGTATATATTTTTCATTCGCGACATCATCGCATAAAAATGATTTTGCAAAAAAATTCACTTCCTTGTGTTGAATATTATAGCATAAAATGTTATAATAGCAAAGAGATATTTTTAAAAAGGAGGCATTTGAATGGGATTTTCGGATTCTAAGCGAGTTCTTCTGCGCCCGCAAAAGGAAAAATATTTATCCTCCTTTTTCATTGCGCTTGCGGTGGCGGCTTCGCTTTTTGTGCCTTATATGCTTATGAGCGAGGGCTATTTCACCTTTTACGGGGATTTTAACGTTCAGCAAATACCGTTTTATATGCAGTGCCATAAAGCAATAAAATCGGGCAATATTTTTTGGAATTGGACTACGGATCTCGGCGCGAATTTCATAGGCTCCTACAGCTTTTATCTGCTCGGAAGCCCGTTTTTCTGGCTCACAATTCCGTTTCCGAACTATATGGTGCCCTACCTTATGGGCCCGCTTCTCATACTGAAATTCGGCTGTGCCGCCTTTACCTCGTATTTTTATATACGCCGCTTCACAAGAACACCGCAGGCGGCGCGCCTTGGTGCTCTGCTTTATGCTTTCTCGGGATTTTCGGTTTACAATATATTTTTCAACCATTTTCACGAAGCGATAATTTTCTTTCCGCTGCTGTTGCTTGCCTTTGAGCAGCTTTTAACCGAAAACCGCCGAATGGTGTTTGCCCTTACGGTGGCACTTTGCGCGGTTTCAAATTACTTTTTCTTCTTCGGTATGGTTGTTTTCACGGTTATTTACTTCTTTGTGCGACTGCTTTCGGGCGCAATCAGGCCGTCCTTTTCGAGACTTATCGCGCTCTGCTTTGAGGCAGTGCTTGGGGTTTTGCTTTCGGCCTTTTTGCTTTATCCGAGTATTCTGGCTATTTTGGGTAATGACCGTGTTTCGGATGTCTTGCTCGGTTGGAACGCCATTATGTACGGCAAGGAGCAGATTTACGGCAATATTATTCAATGCTTCTTCTTCCCGCCGGATATTCCCGCCCGCCCGGTGTTTTTCCCGGGGGCAAACGTAAAGTGGTCCTCCCTCGGGGGGTGGCTGCCGCTTTTCGGTATGACGGGGGTTTTTGTTTGGTTTTCGCAAAGAAAGGGGCACTGGCTTAAGCGCATTATCGGAATTTGTGCTTTAATGGCAATGGTTCCGATACTCAACAGTGCGTTTTATGCCTTTAACACCTCTTATTATGCCCGATGGTTTTATATGCCCATTCTTATGATGTGCCTTGCAACCGTCTCACTTACAGAGGACAGCAGCGTTAATTGGCGCTCGGGCTACAAGTGGGTTTTGGGTATAACAATTGCCATTACACTTGTAATCGGCTTTTTCCCGCAGAAGGACACGAAAAATGAGGATAAGCTTATTTTCGGCCTCTATTCGCAGAGTGATGACGGTATGTACACCTTCCGCTTTTGGCTTGCCTGTGCAATAGCGCTTGTAAGTCTTGTGATTTTGGGTATGCTGCTGCGGGTTTTAAAAACCGATCGCCGTGCATTTTACAGGGGCGCTACCGTTTGTGTTTGTATAATTTCGGCGGTTTACGGCAATGTGTTTATCGCCTGCGGGCGCTCACACTCCTATGAAATTAAGGAGGTTATGATAGATCAGCTCATAGAGGGCGAGGTTGAGCTGGAGGATGCCGATAATTACCGAATAGATGTTTACGACGGGGTTGACAATACCTCAATGTATTTAGGCTACCCGGGTATTAATGCCTTTCATTCGATTGTACCGTCATCCGTATTTGAATTTTACGATTATATCGGTGTTGAGCGCAGTGTGGGCAGTCGCCCGGAAACAAATCAGGTTGCACTGCGACCGCTGCTTTCGGTAAAATACCTTTTAAACCGCAAAGGCAACGGTGCCGAAAGCTTTGTTGATGAAAGCGGCAATACCGAAATGACGGGCTATGAGTATGTTAAAACCGACGGCGGATATTACGTTTACGAAAACGAAAATTACATTCCCTACGGTTTTTCCTACAATTATTATATGAGCTACGATTTTTGCGACTCCTACTCAAAATCCAACCGTGCCGCAATGATGCTCAAGGCAATGCTTTTAACCGATGAGCAAATAGAAAAATACGGTCATATGCTTGAAAGTATAGAGACACTTGAGGAGCCGCCCTTCGGTTATGATGAAACGGGCACCACGCTTTCCCTTACCGACAGTGCAATGGCGGCCGACTGCGCCGCCCTGCGAGCTACTGCGGCGGATTATTTTGAAACCGATAATTACGGGTTTACTGCAAGGGTGACACGAAAAAGCGAAAGCCTTGTTTTCTTTTCGGTTCCCTTTGATGAGGGCTGGAGTGCAGTAGTAAACGGCAAGCCTGCCGAAATAGAAAAGGTGAATGCCGGCTTTATGGCTGTGGCTGTGCCTGCGGGAGCCTCGGAAATACGCTTTGAATACCGCACACCCGGGCTTGAAGCCGGGCTTAAAATAACCGGCGGAGCGGCGCTTGCTGCTGTTATTTATATTATTGTGCTGCTGCTTTCGGGCAAAAGAAAAAAAGCGGAGACCATTTACCCCGAGGGCAAAATGCTTTTGGAAAAATGGATGGTGCAGGACCGCGAGGAAGCAGAGCTTATACTTTCTACAGCAATCACCGACGGTGCATCGAAAAGCATTTTGGATGATTACCCAGAGGGCGGCTCGGGAACCGATATTCCGCATATGGAAAGCGGTTTCAGCGGCGGCTTCAGCATAGATACAAGGCTTTTTGACGAAAATAACGATAAGGAGGATTAATTATGCCAAGCACCAAAAAAACACTTCGGATTTGCATAGCTCTTACGGATGTTTTTATAGCTTTGCTCATAGCGGCGGTTATTTTTCTTCCGTTTATAATTACCGTATATGTGGAAGTAAATCATCGCTCACAGGCACTTCCGGCAACGGTTATGGTTACCTGCTACCCATGTGCGCCGTTTGCGGGTCTTGCGCTTTTTAACCTGCGAAAAATATTGCGGCGTTGCCGTGACGGCAGAATTTTCTGCACGGAAAATTCCGGCGGTCTGCGCCTTATTGCGCTTTGCTGTGCCGTAATTGCCGTAATAACCCTTATTGCGGGGCGGTATTACCTGCCGTTTTACATTGTGGGCGGTACATTTGCGTTTTTGTCGTTGCTTTCATATTCTGCCAATGCGGTTTTCGCCGCCACCGCGGAAGCAGAGGAAAATTGTTAATATCCATTGTATAGAATCTCGCTTAATCGGCAATAACAGAATAAGGTATGCATTTTAATATATAGCCTTATGTCCCATAAGCATTTCATAGATTACGGCAATTGTGTTAAAATATTAACAATGTTGCGAAAAGGAGCCAATACAATGAACCGTATATACCCTACAGTTGATACAGTGGAAGCCCTTGAGGAAGCTATTACGCGGGTGCGCGCGGCGCAAAAAAGGTTTGCCGATTATCCGCAGGAACGTGTAGATGAGATATTTAAGGCCGCCGCGGCCGCGGCCGACCGCAGCCGAATACCGTTAGCGCGGCTTGCCGTGAACGAAACAGGCATGGGAATTCTTGAGGACAAGGTTATTAAAAACCATTTTGCCGCAGAATATATATACAATGCTTACAAGAATGTGAAAACCTGCGGCGTTATAGAGGAGAGCCCGGAATACGGAATCAAGCGTATCGCCGAGCCGCTCGGTGTTATTGCGGCGGTTATTCCCACAACAAACCCCACTTCAACCGCAATTTTCAAAACACTGCTTGCGCTTAAAACACGCAACGGCATAATTATAAGCCCGCACCCGCGTGCCGCCGCTTCAACCGCGGCCGCGGCAAGGATTGTGCTTGAGGCTGCCGTGGCGGCAGGTGCACCGGAGGATATTATCGCCTGGATAGATAAGCCCTCGCTTGATATGACGAGCCTTGTAATGAAGGAGGCCGACATTATTCTTGCAACAGGGGGACCCGGTATGGTTCGTGCCGCCTATTCAAGCGGTAAGCCCGCAATAGGTGTGGGCGCGGGCAACACTCCCGCCGTTATAGACAGTTCGGCCGATATTACCCTTGCCGTAAATTCCGTTATACACTCAAAGACCTTTGATAACGGAATGATTTGCGCTTCGGAGCAGTCGGTTATAGTGCTTGATGATGTTTATGAGGCGGCAAGGCGTGAGTTTGCCGCGCGCGGCTGTTATTTTCTTGAACCCGCAGAAACCGAAAGGGTGCGCAAAACGGTTATAATAAACGGTGCGCTGAACGCTAAAATTGTGGGGCAGAGCGCCGAATATATTGCCGAAACAGCCGGCGTTGCCGTGCCGCAGGGCACAAAAATACTGATAGGTGAGGTTGAAAGCACCGACCCCTCGGAGGAGCTTGCCCACGAAAAGCTTTCACCCGTGCTTGCAATGTACAGGGCGCACGATTTTGAGGAAGCGCTTTGTAAGGCGGAGCGCCTGATTGCCGACGGCGGTTACGGCCACACCTCGTCTGTTTATTTAAACACGGTTACCGCAGGTGACAGGCTGGCGCTTTTCTCTGAGCGTATGAAAACCTGCCGCATATTGGTGAACACTCCTGCCTCCTTCGGGGGAATAGGTGATATTTACAATTTCGGCTTGGCACCCTCGCTGACACTGGGGTGCGGCTCTTGGGGCGGAAATTCCGTTTCCGAAAACGTGGGAGTGAAGCACCTGCTTAACATTAAAACGGTTGCCGAAAGGAGAGAGAATATGCTCTGGTTCCGTGCTCCGGAAAAGCTTTATATTAAAAGGGGCTGTCTTTCGCCTGCACTCGATGAGCTTGCACAGGTAAATCCGCGCAAAAGGGCGTTTATTGTTACCGACAGCTTTTTGTTTGAAAACGGCTACACCGCGCCGATAACCGAAAAGCTGAACGGTCTCGGTATTCGGTACACGGTTTTTTCGCAGGTTGAACCCGATCCCACACTGCAATGCGCGCAAAAGGGCGCAGAGCAAATGGCGGCCTTTAAGCCCGATGTTATAATTGCAATAGGCGGAGGCTCCGCTATGGATGCGGCAAAAATTATGTGGGTGCTTTACGAGCACCCCGAGGCCGATTTTACCGATATGGCAATGCGCTTTTCGGATATTCGCAAGCGAATTTACAGCTTCCCGAAAATGGGCGAAAAGGCTTATTTTATAGCTGTGCCCACCACCGCAGGCACCGGCTCGGAGGTTACACCCTTTGCCGTTATTACCGATGCCGAAAGCGGCATAAAATATCCCCTTGCCGATTACGAGCTGTTGCCCGATATGGCGATTGTGGATGCCGATTTGAATATGACGGCTCCAAAGGGACTTACGGCCGCCTCGGGAATAGATGCGGTTTCGCACAGCCTTGAGGCCTATGCATCGATTATGGCTACGGATTATACCGACAGCCTTGCCCTGCAAAGCCTTAAGCTTTTGTTTGAATATCTCCCAAGGGCTTATGAAAACGGCGCAAGCGACCCCGAAGCGCGCGAAAAGACCGCAAACGCCGCAACAATGGCGGGAATGGCCTTTGCAAATGCCTTTTTGGGTGTGTGCCACTCAATGGCGCATAAGCTGGGTGCTTTTTATCACATACCGCACGGTATTGCCAACGCACTTATGCTTTGCGAGGTTATTCGCTTTAACGCTTCAAATACACCGACAAAAATGGGCACCTTTTCTCAGTATACTCACCCGCACACGGCGGCAAGATACGCCGAAATAGCCGACCGTCTCGGCCTTTCGGGTAATACCGAGGAGGAAAAAACCGAAGCCCTGATTGCGGCAATTGAGGCTTTAAAGCAAAGGCTCGGAATAAAGCCGACCGTGCGTGACTATGTACCGGATGAGGAGCTTTTCTTAAATCAGCTTGATGAAATGACCGAGCAGGCCTTTGATGACCAGTGCACGGGGGCCAATCCGCGCTACCCGCTTATGAGCGAAATTAAGCAAATGTATCTTAACGCATACTACGGCACAAATGAAAAGGGGCGATGATGTGAAGCTTGATAAAATAATTGCGGTGCGCACCGGAAAGACGGTTTACAGAGACGGCGACCGCGTAATTAAGGTTTTTGAAAACGGGTATTCAAAATCGGATATACTCAACGAGGCTCTCAATCAGGCGCGAATTGAGAAAACGGGCCTTAATATTCCGAAAATACTCGGTGTTACCGCCGAGGACGGAAAGTGGGCAATAGTAAGCGAATATATTAAGGGCAAAACAATGGCCTGCCTTATGGAGGAAAACCCGGCGGACTATGATGAGCTGCTTGAACGGTTTATAGATATTCAAATGCAAATTCATTCGGCAAGGGCACCGCTTTTAACAAAGCTTACCGATAAAATGAAACGCAAAATTTCACAGGCCGATATTGATGCCACCACGCGCTATGACCTGCACACCCGCCTTGAGGGAATGCCGCGTCACAACAAGGTCTGCCACGGGGATTTTAACCCGTCAAACGTTATAATAACAGAAGACGGAACGCCCTATATTATAGATTGGGCGCACGCCACACAGGGAAACGCCTCGGCCGATGCCGCAAGAACCTATCTGCTTTTCTGGCTGAACGGCAATATAGACGGTGCGGAAAAATATTTGAAGCTTTACTGCAAAAAAAGCGATACCGCGCGCCAATATGTTGAAAAATGGCTGCCGATTGTTGCGGCCTCGCAATCGGTCAAGGGCAACGCAAAGGAAAGGGAATTTTTGCTTTCCTGGGTAAATGTCGTTGACTATCAGTGATGTAATGTAATATAATAAGAGCAAAAGCCACAGCACGGTCATTATGCCTCTGTCGGGGGGCAAAGCCCCCGGAGGCATTTAAATTTAAAACGGAGGAAACACAAATGAAAGTAACGGTATGTATAGGCAGCTCATGTCATCTTAAGGGCTCAAGAAGGGTAGTTGAGGCATTTCAATATTTGATTGCCGAAAACGGTCTTAAGGATGAGGTTGAGCTTGGCGGCACATTTTGTATGGGCAACTGTCAGCAGGGTGTTTGCGTAACGGTTGACGGTGAGCTTTATTCGGTTGTGCCTGATGAGGCTGAGGCATTTTTCACCGAATACATATTAAACAAGGTAAAATAAAAGGAAGACCCTAAATTATGGCGGAATTTTTAAAGCTTAAAAAATCAAACTGTAAAAACTGCTATAAATGCATTCGTTATTGCCCGGTTAAATCCATACGCTTTTCGGGCAACCAGGCGCACATTGTGGGCAATGAATGTATTTTGTGCGGTCAGTGCTTTGTGGTTTGCCCGCAAAACGCAAAGGAAATTGCCGATGAAACCGAGCGCGTAAAGGTTCTTATAAGCTCGGGTGTGCCGGTTATTGCAAGTGTGGCCCCTTCGTTTATTGCAAATTATGACGGTGTGGGCTTTGATGAGCTTAAGGCGGCACTTAAAAAGCTCGGCTTTGCCGATGCCGAGGAAACCGCAGTGGGAGCAACCATTGTGAAACGCGAATACGAGCGGCTGATTAACGACGGAAATCATAATGTTCTCATTTCCTCCTGCTGTCACTCGGTCAATTTGCTTATACAGAAATTTTATCCCGAATGTCTGCCTTATTTGGCAGATGTTCTCTCGCCCATGCAGGCGCATTGCAAAAATATTAAAGAGCGCTTTCCGCAGGCGAAAACCGTTTTTATAGGCCCCTGCGTTGCCAAAAAGGACGAGGCCGATTACTACGGAAACATAACCGATGCAGTGCTCACCTTTGAGGAGCTTACCCATTGGCTTGAGGCCGAGGGCGTGGTGCCGGAAAAGCGGCTTGAAAAGAGTGATAAGGGGCTTGCGCGCTTTTTCCCGACGACAGGCGGAATACTTAAAACCATGCAGGAAAATATGCGCCCGGATTATACATATCTTGCGGTTGACGGCGTTGAAAACTGCAAGGCGGCACTGCACGATATTGCCGAGGGAAGCTTGAATCACTGCTTTATTGAGATGTCGGCCTGTGTGGGCAGTTGCATAGGCGGGCCGGTTATGGAAAAATATCACCGTATGCCGGTAAGAGATTATTTGGCCGTTGCGGAATTTGCGGGTAAAGAGGATTTCGAGGTTTCACAGCCCGAGCCGCGTGAGCTTCGCAAAACACTTGAATACATCGGTCGAAAGCTGCCATATCCGTCGGAGACGGAAATTATACAAACACTCCGCCGTATGGGCAAGCCAAAACCCGAGGATGAGCTTAACTGCGGCTCCTGCGGCTATAATACCTGCCGTGAAAAGGCGGTTGCGATAATTCAGGGTAAGGCAGAGGTATCAATGTGTCTTCCGTTTTTGAAGGAGCGGGCCGAAAACTTCTCGGATAATATTATAAACAACACCCCCAACGGGATTGTTGTGCTTAACGAGAATTATGAGGTTCAACAGATAAACCGCGCGGCACTTCGCCTTATGAATATTTCGCGTGCCGCCGATGTTATGGGCGAGCCGATAGTTCGCATATTGGATCCCAAGCCGTTTATGGATGTTGAACGCACCGGTAGGTCACTCAGAAACAAAAGAACCTATCTTGCGGAATATGATAAATATGTGGAGCAAACCATAGTTATAGATAAGGAATACAAGGCACTGATATGCATTATGCGCGACGTGACCGACGAAACGGTGCAAAAGCTTAAGAAGGACGATTTGAGCCGTCAAACGGTTGAAACGGCCGACCGCGTTGTGGATAAGCAAATGCGCATTGTTCAGGAAATCGCTTCTCTTCTCGGAGAAACCGCCGCGGAGACCAAAATTGCCCTCACAAAGCTTAAGGAGTCGATGAAGTCTGAAAATTAAAATCAAATGTAATGGAGAAAAAACGGCATAACAAAAC
>CAZKUO010000024.1:0-25916 GCA_964555975.1 uncultured Ruminococcus sp.
CAAGCTACGATTACGAGGCAAAGGGCTATGAACGCTCTCACCTTGTTAAGCTTGATGTAATGCTTGCGGGGGATACGGTGGATGCCCTTTCCTTTATAGTTCATTCCGATAATGCCTATGCAAAGGCGCGCCGAATTGCCGAAAAGCTTAAGGATTACATTCCGCGCCAGCTTTTCGAGGTGCCCATACAGGTTGCGGTTTCGGGTAAGATAATAGCCCGCGAAACCGTTAAGGCACTCCGAAAGGATGTGCTTGCCAAGTGCTACGGCGGGGATATAACCCGTAAAAAGAAGCTGCTTGAAAAGCAAAAGGAGGGCAAAAAGCGTATGCGCCGCTTAGGCTCCGTGGAGGTTCCGCAGGAGGCGTTTATGGCTGTCCTCAAGCTTGATGAATAAAGGAGATTGTGACTTATGAAAGGCAGAAAAAGCGCTCGACAGCGCGCAATAGTTCGCAGAAATGTGTTTTTAAGCTGCTGCGCCGCCGTTTTGCTTGCGGTTGTGGCTTTTGTGGCAGTGGCGGTGAACGGCATAATTTCAAATGAAAAGGAGCAGGATAGCTCCCCCGATTTCACTTCATCCGAGCTTCCCTCGGCTGATGAGCCTACATCATCTGTTGAAAGCAGCGGCCCCGAATACGTACAGCGCGGCGAATATACACTGGATGCCGATTACACAAATCTTATGCTTGTAAATGCAGATAATCCGTTGCCCGACAGTTATGATACCGAGGTGCGGGCATATTTGGTGGAAATTGACCCGCAGTACAGAAACAATAACAATGTTACTCAAATTCATAAGGATATTTACCCATATATAACCGCAATGGTGGCGGCTGCTCAGGCGGACGGTGTTGATTTGCGTGTTTGGTCACCCTTCAGGAGCTACAATATACAAAAGCAGCTTTTTGAAAATCAGGTCAAGCGTGTCGGCGGGGATGAGGCAAAGGCGGCAACCGTTGTGGCACGACCCGGCACAAGTGAGCACAACACGGGGCTTTGTGCCGATTTTAATATGGCAAGTGATACCTTTGAAACCACCGCAATGTATCGCTGGATGGTGGAAAATGCCGCAGATTACGGCTTTATAATGCGGTATTCAGCCGAAAAGCAGCCTATTACCGGTGTTATACATGAATCCTGGCATTGGCGGTTTGTGGGCATAAAGGCCGCGGCAGAAATCAATAAGCTCGGAATGTGTCTTGAAGAATATGTGGAATATCTTGAAGAAAAATAATTTTACCCCCTCGGTTTAACCGAGGGGGTATATTTTAAAATACCGAACGTATTTTGGAATTTGCACAAACCAATCAGGGCACGCTTGCAAGCGGCAGATTATTTCAGTCGGGATTTATACAGGCTATTTCAGCTCAATTACCGCGGCGAGATTTCCGCGCTTGCCGCCGGTTGCCCTGTGCGAATGAAGCTCTGCACTGTTACAGCAGGTGCAAATATCCGAGGCATCAATATTCTGCGGCAAAATCCCCGCATTCAACAAAATAAGCCTATTTGCGGCAACCAAATCAAGCATATATTTTCCGTTGGGCTTTAAATCGGCTATAGCCTCAATTTTCAAAAATCCTATTTTTTTAAATTCGGATATTACGGGATCATCCACCTCGTAACAGCATTTGCCTATGCACGGGCCTATGCCGGCTATAATATTTTCGGGTGCACAGCCGTATTCCTTAACCATTTTTTCAACCGTTACGGCGCCTATAAGTGACGCAGTGCCCCGCCAGCCCGCGTGTGAGGTGGCAACAACCCGCTTTACGGGGTCGCAAAACAAAAGAGGGGTGCAATCGGCAAACTGTGTAACAAGTGCCACGCCGCGGCTGTCGGTAATAAGCCCGTCAACATCGGAAAAAGCGGGCTTGAAAATGCCTGTGCCGCAATCCGCACGTGTTACCGAGCGAACATTCGCCGTGTGGGTTTGCGCACTCAACACCAAATCCTCCGCCGGTATTCCGACTGCACCGCAAAGCCGCCTGTAATTTTCAATAACGTTTTCGCGGCTTTCCTCCTTATGAAAGCTTAAATTCATAGTGCCGCACGGCCCCGCGCTCACCCCGCCTATGCGTGTTGAAAATGCGTGCCTTACCGCACCGCAGGCGGCAAGCTTGGGAAAGCTGATGTAGGTAACGCCGTTGTTGCTTATAATATCGAGAGTGTTGCTTTTCATACCTCTTTAACCTATCAGTTCAAGTAATTTTTGCGAATTGCGTATAAATCCGTTGGCATATTTCGGGCCGTTTTTTTCGGCAACGACCTCTAATGCCGGCTTAATAAGCGGCGGCCGCCCCGAGACCGAGTGCGAATCCGTTCCCATAAAGCTTACAAGATTTTTCTTTATAAGCTTTACGGTAATCGGGCAGAGCACCGGGTTGAAAAGTGATGAGGCATTAATTTGAGCCGGTATGCCGTTTTCGGAAATAAAGCTCAAAAGCTTGCGGTATTTCGGAAATTTGAAATACCGCTCAATGTGTGCGATTATGGGTTTAATCCCCATTTCACGGCGCAGGTCCGTTAAATCCTCAAACAGGCCGTTCCCTATGCAGTTATCCGAAAGCTCAAGCAAAAGAAATGGGGAAGAATTGATACAAAGCTTAAAAACAGCCTCACTTTTGCCGATTCCCCTGTAGTACAAAACCTCACTGCCGAGGTAAATTTTCGGAAGCCCGCTTTCGGCAGCCTCGGCCTTTAAGCGGTTATAGGCTTCGGAAACACGCTGCAGGTATAATTCCAAATTATCACTCGCAGCATAAAAATGCGGGGTTGCCGCAACATGGGTTATGCCCTGCTCACGCATAATTTTTAAAATCGCAAGCGATTCGGACATATCTTCGGCGCCGTCATCAACACCGGGAAGTATATGAGAATGCATATCGAAAAGTATAATAATCACCCTATAAAAAAGCGGGCGGGAGCAAATGCGTGAGGCTGCCCGGGCGTGCAGGCTCGGATTGTTCCGATTCTGCCACACCAAGTCCTTTTTAACCCACGGCAAGTGCTTCCGCAACTGAATTTTAATCAGTAGCTGTATTTACCGTTATAGCTGCTGTAGCATTTTTTGTAATACCGCTTTGTACCGAAATCGGAGCCGTTAAGTATAACCCCGAGAATGTTTATATCAAGTGTTTCGGCACTTGATAGGGTTCTGCGGAGATTTTCGTGTGTAGTGGCACCCGCACGGATAACAAGAATCATTCCGTCGGTCTTTTGACCTATAACCAGTGCATCCGACAGCATATTTGCGGGCGGTGCATCCAAAATAACACAATCATATTTACTTTTGAAGTCTTCAAGCAGCTCATCAAATGCGGGCGTGCTGAACATTTCGGTAGCGTTTTGCGGTAATGAGCCGCTTGTTATAACATCAAGCGAGGCATTGTAATGCTTGATTGCTTCTATGGGCTCTGCCGTACCGTTTATAAGCTCGGTAAGCCCCACACTGTTATCAAGCTTAAGCTTGCGGTGCACGCTCGGCCTGTGGGCATCGGCATCTATAAGCAAAACACGGCAGTTAAGCTGCGAAAGCGAAATTGCTGTGTTAATTGATGTGGTTGACTTACCCTCCGAAGCGTTGGGGCTTGTTATTACAACGGTTTTTTTGTTTTCCCTTTCAAGCATTGAAATAAGGTTGGTTCTCACGCACTTGTAAGCCTCTGTAACGGCAAAGGGAACCTTCTTTTGCACAGCACCGATATTCATGGTGTTATCAGTTTTAACGGCCATTTGAGCCACCGCCCTTTCTTGAACGGCCCGTTCTTCCGTAGCCGTATTTATAATATCCACCCGAGGCGGCGTTTGAAAAATCAGGTATGCTGCCTATAACGGTCAGCTTGTAATTTTCCTTAATATCATCCTCATCCTTAATGGTGGTGTTTAAAAGTGAGACTATGTAAACCACACCGAAGCTGAGCACCGCGCCGATTATTCCCGCCATGCCCGCTGTCATTACGGTGCGGGGATATATAAGGGATGCATTGTCGGCATTGGTGGTTACAGCAGTGGTGGAATTGGGAATAAATTTCGAAATATAATCGGGCGCCAGCTCCAAAAAGCTGTTGGTTAAGAATTTTGCCTCCTCTGCGGTTGAGGCGACAAAGCTTATGTCAATAAACATTGTTTCATCCGAACGACGACTTACCGTCACCCGCGATTTAAGGTCGGCGTAGGTGAATTCTTCACCGGTGCTTTCGGCAAGCTCCTTGTAAATGCCGTTGGTTTGCAATATTTCGGATATTGTGTCAACAAGGTAAAGCGAGGCGGAAATATCCGTTGTGCTGACCTTTTTTGAGGAGGTGCCGTCGGTATCACTGCCGGTAATGATTGCACCGTTTGTTACAAGCACCGAGCCGGTTGCGGAATACTTTGGAACCGCAACAAACTTGCAGTAAGCAAAGGCAACCGCGGCAAACACAAGTGCAGTAGCAATAAGTACATAAATGTACCTCAAAGCAAGTCGCGCTAAGGATAACAGGGAAATATTATTCATAATTATGCTCCCGTTTTCAAATTTGTCAATGCAATTATACAACAAATATATCGTAATTTCAATAGCCTAAATTGTGAATTTTCCGTCGAAACACTCGGTTTGTTCGTTAATTTTCTTTACATTGGTGCGTGGGATTGCTATAATATACGTTATAAACACAATAAAATTTTTACGGAGGAACCGATTTATGAAATATTTGGTAGTGCTTTTTGACGGTATGGCCGACACACCTAACCCCGCACTCGGCGGGAAAACGCCTATGGAATGTGCAAATAAGCCGGCAACCGACCGCCTGGCGGGGCTTTCGGTTGTGGGTATGTGCCGCACTGTGGCCGAGGGGCTGAAGCCCGGCAGTGATGTTGCAAATCTTTCGGTAATGGGGTATGATCCAAAGCTTTGCTACACAGGCCGCTCCCCGCTTGAGGCGGCGGCAATGGGAGTTGAGCTTTCACCTACGGATGTGGCCCTCAGGTGCAATTTGGTAACCCTTTCCGATGAGGCGCGGTTTGAGGACAGAAAAATGATCGATTACTGCGCGGGGGATATTTCAACAGCTGAGGCGGCTGAAATTATTGCTGCTGTGCAAAAGGAGCTCGGGAGCGAAAAATACACCTTTTACCCGGGTGTGAGCTACCGACATTGCCTTGCGGTGAAAAACGGTACAACCGAGCTTGGCTGTATGACACCGCCGCACGATATAAGCGGCAGGGTAATAGGCCCGCATTTGAGCACCGACGAAAACGCGGCACCCTTGCTTGAGCTTATGAAAAAAAGCTGTGAAATACTTAAAAACCACCCCGTTAATTTAAAGCGCAGGGAAAAGGGCTTGAATGAGGCCAACGCAATATGGCTGTGGGGCGAGGGCAGAAAGCCCGCGCTTGAAGATTTTAAGCGGAAAAACGGTGTTTCGGCCTGTATTGTAAGTGCTGTGGATTTGCTTAAGGGCATAGGTGTTTGCGCCGGTGCGGCAACCCCCTCGGTATCGGGTGCTACGGGTTATCTTGACACGAATTTTGAGGGAAAGGCCGAGGCCGGTATAGCCGCCTTTAAGCAGGGAACGGATTTGGTTTATCTGCATTTTGAGGCTCCCGATGAATGCGGCCACCGCGGTGAGGCCGAGAATAAGGTGCGTGCCATAGAGTACATAGATAAGCGAGCCCTTACACCCGTGCTTGAATATCTTGACGGTTGCGGGGAGGACTACCGTGTGCTTATAATGCCCGATCACCCAACACCCCTCGAAACCCGAACACATTCGGCCGAGCCGGTACCGTTTTTGCTGTATGACAGCCGTAGGGCGCAAAGCGGCGTTGAGTGCTTTACCGAAAAAAATGCCGCAAAAACAGGTGTTTTTGTTGAGCACGGCCCCGATATTATGAATATGCTGCTTGAAAAAGACGAGCACTGATTTTTAAAAGCCCTTTTTTCCTTAAAAACGGAGTGGATTATGAAAAGAACAAAGCTGAAAGACAGAAAATTGCCCGATTACACACGCGGGGAAGAAATATTCAATATGGTGTCGCACATAGTAGGTGGGGCATTCGGTATTGCCGCGCTGGCAACCACTGTTGTAAAGGCCTTTATTTGCGACGGCCCGTATGAAATAGTCGGTTCCTTTATTTACGGCTTTTCAATGGTAATTCTTTACACTATGTCAAGCATTTACCACGGACTTAAGCCCGAAACCGCAAAAAAGGTTATGCAGGTAATAGACCACTGCTCGGTATTTATTCTTATTGCCGGCACCTACACGCCAATTGCACTTTCCTCACTGCGCAAGGCCTCACTGCCGCTCGGGTGGACTGTATTCGGTGTGGTTTGGGGCGTTTCGGCACTCGGAATTACGCTTAATGCCATAGACCTTAAAAAATATAGCATATTTTCGATTATATGCTATTTGGCACTCGGGTGGTGTATTGTTTTAACCGGCAAAACCGCCGTCACTGCAATCGGCTTTTCGGGCTTTATGTGGCTGCTTGCGGGCGGAATTGCCTACACCGTGGGTGCGGTGCTTTACGGAATAGCCGGCAAGGGCGGTCACCGATATATGCATTCGGTGTTTCACATTTTTGTGGTTGCGGGCAGCATTTTGCAGTATTTTTGCATTTTGTTTTATGTGTTGTAAAGGTTTAAAAAAAAGAATAAGTCACCGTAATTACAAACCACGGTGACTTATTCTTTTTTTAGGGGGATAGTAAGTTGCCTTACGGAGCTGTTCTGTTACGGTTTATTTTAAATTATAAATCCAACCGTGGGTATCCTCAAGCTTGCCCCACTGAATGCCCGTCAGGGTATCGTAAAGGTGCTGTGTAACCTCACCTATTTTTCCGCCGTTAATGGCATACTTAACATCCTTGTAGCAAAGCTCACCTATGGGGGATACAACCGCTGCGGTGCCGCAGCCCCAGGCCTCCTCAAGTGTGCCGTTTTTAAGTGCTTCACCAAGCTCGTCAACACTTAAAAGGCGCTCGCTCACACGGTAGCCCTCCTCCTTTAAGAGCTCAATACAGGATTTGCGTGTAATACCGGGGAGTATTGAGCCGGTAAGAGCGGGAGTTACTATTTCGCCGTTTATTTTAAACATAACGTTCATAGCGCCCACTTCTTCAATGTACTTGCGCTCAACACCGTCAAGCCACAAAACCTGAGAATAGCCCTTTTCCTCGGCACGCTCACCGGCACGGTTGCTCGCGGCATAATTTCCGCCGCACTTTGCGTAGCCCGTGCCCCCGCGAACCGCGCGCACGTCGCTGTCCTCAATCATAATTTTAACTGGATTTATGCCCTCTTTATAATAGCTTCCGACAGGGGAGAGGATTATGGCGAAGGTTGCATTGTGAACCGCGTGAACCCCGAGTGTTTCATCGTTGCCGAAAAGGAACGGGCGAATGTAAAGCGAGGTTCCCGCAGCTGAGGGCACCCAATCCTTTTCAAGGGTTATTAAGGTATCTAAAATTTCGAGAAAATCCTCCTCGGGGATTTGAGGCAGGCAGAGCCTTTCGGCCGAATTGTTAAGCCTGCGGGCGTTTTCAATCGGTCTGAAAAGTCGCACGCCGCCGTCTGCACTGCGGTAGGCCTTTAAGCCCTCAAAAATTTCCGAGCCGTAATGAAGCACGGTTGATGCCGGGTGAATGGGCAGATAGCCGAACGGCACGATTCTCGCATCATGCCAGCCTTCACCTTTAGTGTAATCCATTAAAAACATATGGTCGGTAAAAAATTTGCCGAAGCCGAGTGAGGTACTGTCCGGCTTTTCCTTTAATACAGGTGCTTTTGTAATTTTAATTTCCATTTCAACCTCTCCTTACAGCTCAGCACCGATTTTAAGTGCTTTAAGGTTTATATCAAGCATATCGGCGTGCTTTGCGGATATAACCTTTTTGAGCGCCGCCGTAACGCTTTCCTCGGTAAAGCCGTTTGTTTTCTTTAAAATGCTGCCCGTTAAAATCATATTTGCAAGTGTCGGCATTCCGTTTTCGCTTGCAAGGCGGGTTGCGGGAACATAGTATACCTGCACGTCGTCACGGTGCACCTTGCGTTCAACAAGGGTGGAATCAACGAATATTATGCCGCCGGGCACCACCGCGTCCTCATATTTGTCGAGTGAGGGCAGGTTCATTGCCACCAAAACATCGGGGCGGGAAACAATGGGTGAACCCACAGGCTCATCACTTATAATAACCGAGCAGCTTGCCGTGCCGCCGCGCATTTCGGGCCCGTAGGAGGGCAGCCAGCTTACCTGTTTTTCCTCCGTAAGCCCCTTGTAGGCCGCAAATTTACCCGCAAAAAGTATTCCCTGACCGCCGAATCCGGCGAATAAATACTGTGTTGTAGCCATTATTTTCCCTCACTTTCGTTTGAACGGTCCTTGTAAACACCCAAGGGATAGTAAGGTATCATTTTTTCCTCTATCCATTTAAGTGCATTTTGAGGAGTAAGGCCCCAGTTTGTGGGACAGCTTGAAATAACCTCTACCAGTGAAAAGCCTTTGCCTTCAATTTGATTTTGAAACGCCTTTTTAATGGCTTTTTTCGCGTTTTTAACGTTTTTTACATTATTTACCGCAACACGCTCCAAATATTCGGCACCGTCAAGGGTGGAAAGCATTTCGCAAACCTTAACTGGGAAGCCGCACTGTGTAACGTCTCTGCCATAGGGGGAGGTCTGTGTTACCTGCCCGGGGAGTGAGGTGGGGGCCATTTGTCCGCCTGTCATACCGTAAATCGCATTGTTTATGAAGATTACGGTTATATTCTCGTTTCTTGCAGCCGAATGCACGGTTTCGGCCATACCGATGGATGCCAAATCACCGTCACCCTGATATGTAAATACAACGTTTTCGGGCATTGCGCGCTTAACGCCGGTTGCAACCGCCGGCGCTCTGCCGTGTGCGGCCTCTATCATATCACACTTAAAATAATTGTAAGCCATAACCGAGCAGCCTACAGGGGCTATGCCCACGGTTTTGCCCTCAATGCCAAGCTCATCTATAACCTCGGCCACAAGGCGGTGAACAATGCCGTGTGTGCAGCCGGGACAATAATGAAACGGCGCATCGGTTAATGCATGGGGTTTATCGAATACTACCATTATTTTGCACCTCCGTTTTGTGCGGCTTCCTTAATAGCCGCAAGTACCTGCTCGGGTGAGGGTATCATACCGCCCGCCCTGTTGCAAAGGGTTACGGGAGCCTTGCACTCTGTTGCAAGCCTTACATCCTCAATCATTTGACCCATTGAAAGCTCAACCGAAATAAACTGCTTTGCGGTTTCTGCCGCCTTTCTGAAAGGCTTTACAGGGAACGGCCACAAGGTTATCGGCCTTATCATACCGACCTTTATGCCGAGCTTTCTGGCCTCGTTAATCGCATTTTTGGAAACACGTGCCGCAATGCCGAAGGCCGCAATCACAATTTCGGCATCCTCGGTCATATATTCCTCATACATAACCTCGTTTTCCTCGATTGTCTTATAGCGCTCAAACCGTTCAAAATTGAACCTTTCAAGCTCATCGGGCACAAGGGAGAGGGAATTGATTATGTTATGCTCGCGCTTCATTTCGGTTCCCACGGTGGCCCAAGGCTTTTCGGGCATTGGTTTAATATCAAAGTCAAGCGAAACGGGTTCCATCATCTGACCCATTGTGCCATCGGCCAAAATCATTGCGGTCATACGGTATTTATCGGCAAGCTCAAAGCCCTTAACGGTAAGCTCGGCCATTTCCTGAACGGAGGAGGGTGCTAAAACAAGCATATGAAAATCGCCGTGTGCGCCGCCCTTTGTTGCCTGAAAATAGTCCGACTGTGAGGGCTGTATTCCGCCGAGTCCCGGGCCGCCGCGCTGAACATTCACAACAAGCGCAGGCAAATCGGCACCGGCAAGGTAGGAAAGCCCCTCACCCTTTAATGAAATTCCCGGGCTTGAAGAAGAAGTCATAACCCTGTGACCGGTTGAGGAAACACCGTAAACCATATTAATTGCGGCGATTTCACTTTCCGCCTGTAAAAAGGTTCCTCCTATTTTCGGCATTCTTTTTGCCATATAAGCGGCAATTTCGGTTTGCGGTGTTATGGGGTAACCGAAATAGTGCCTGCATCCCGCAATTATTGCGGCTTCGGCAATAGCTTCGTTTCCTTTCATTAAAACCTTATCAGCCATTTTTTTCACTTACCTTTCTATTTTAATAATGCAGTCGGGGCACATTGTTGCGCAAAAAGCGCAGGCTATACAGTCCGCCTCGTTTGCCGCCTCAACCGGGTGGTGACCCTTTTTGTTGATTTTGTCGGTTGCAAGGCGCAAAACCTTTTTGGGACACACGTCCACACAAAGTCCGCAGCCCTTACAGCCGTCTGTGTTAAAAGTCAGCTTTGCCATTATTTTTACTTCCTTTCAGAATTTATAATTTTAAAATACGGCCGATTTTCAGGCCTAAGGCTTCGGTTGAAGCTTTAATGGATATAAATTATCAATTTTATCATTAAGCTTATCAAAAAGCCTGTGCTCAACCGTTGTTGCAACTATCGGCAGACCCGAAAGCCTTGAAACTTCTTTTGCGTAATCAATGGATGACAAAATATCCTCAGCCGCAGTTTCTTCACCCAAATTTGAATTGTTTACAAGAGCGGTGAATTTAATTCCGCCTGCGTACTCTATTTCACGCATAATATCAATTGCGGCTTCTGCTGTTCTTGTGAGCGGCCTGTAGCAATTTATAACCATAAGCATTTCGTAATCGTTTTCTTTTACTATTTCGGGGGCAATTCGCCCGAGTGCAAGCGCACCGCGGTCATCCCCGCCGACATCTATTATAAAATGCTCACTCTTATCATCGGTTATCTTGTACATCTGCTGCGGCAGTGCCGGAATATCCACATTGCTGCCGGCATAATCCGAGCAGATAAGCTCAATGCCGTGCCGGGCAAGCTCGGCTGCGCTGTCCTTTGTGCGGAAATAGGGATTTACAATGTCAAGGTCGGCAATTGCCGTTTTTTCATACCGAGCCTTCAGCTCGTAGGCAAAATTTACCGCGACATTGGTTTTACCGCTTCCGTAATGCCCGCAAAGCAGGGTTATTCTTTTGAAATCCATATGTACTCACCTCTAAACTAATTCGGAATTCGGAATGCGGAATTAAAGCTTGTTACGCTGAATTTTGCCGCTTGAGGTTTTCGGCAGACTGTCGCGGAACACCACAATTCTCGGGTATTTGTAGGGGGCGGTGTGTGCCTTAACATAGCCTTGAATTTCCTTTTTAAGCTCCTCGGTTGCTTCCGTACCCGGAACCAAAACAATGCTTGCCTTAACCACTTGCCCGCGAACGGGGTCGGGTGCGGCCGAAACACCGCACTCAAGCACATAGGGCAGCTCCATTATAACGCTTTCAATCTCGAACGGCCCTATGCGGTAGCCCGAGGATTTAATAACGTCGTCCACACGGCCGACGTACCAGTAAAAGCCGTCCTCATCACGCCAGGCGGTGTCACCCGTGTGGTAATAGCCGTCGTGCCAGGTTTCGCGCGTTTTTTCCTCATCACCGTAATAGCAGGAGGCCAAACCGCAGGGGATACCGTTTTTAATGTTTATAACAATTTCTCCCGTTTCGCCCGTCGGCACCGATTTACCGTCTCCGTCCACAATATCCACATCATAGATTGGTGCAGGCTTGCCCATTGAGCCTATTTTATGCGGCTCACCTACCATATTACCGATTATCATTGTGCTTTCGCTCTGACCGAAGCCCTCAAGAATTTTAAGCCCGGTGGCCTTTTCAAACTGTCGGTAAACCTCGGGGTTTAAGGCCTCGCCTGCGGTGGTCATATGCTTAACGGAGGAAAAATCATATTTTGAAATATCCTGCTTTATCATCATTCTGAGCATTGTAGGGGGTGCGCAGAAGGTTGTTATGTTGTATTTTGCAAACATAGGCAGAATATCCGCCGCATCAAAGCGGTCAAAATCGTAAACAAAGGTTGCCGCCTCGCAAAGCCACTGCCCGTAAAGCTTGCCCCACATAGCCTTTGCCCAGCCTGTGTCCGAAATGGTGAAGTGCAGGCCGTCTGGATCGGCACAGTGCCAATATTTGGCCGTGTGGAAATGACCCAAGGCATATTTGTAATTGTGCGCCGCAATCTTCGGGTAGCCGCTTGTGCCGGAGGTGAAGAACATAAGCATAAGGTCATCCCCGCCGGGTGCATCCTCGGTTCTCTCGTAATGGGTGCTGTAAAGGGTGTATTCATCGTCAAAGCTGCGCCAGCCATCACGCGCGCCGCCAACCGTAAGCTTTATAAGCTCATCCGAATAATTATTCGCCGCAATATCCGCCTGATGTGCCGTATCGCCGTCGGCCGTGCAGATAATCGCCTTTACGCCCGCCGCCTTAAAGCGGTATTCAAAATCGTGCTCCTGAAGCTGATTTGTTGCGGGAATTGCCACCGCACCGAGCTTATTAAGCCCCAGCATTGCAAACCAGAATTGGTAATGCCTTTTAAGGACAAGCATTACACGGTCGCCCTTTTTAATACCGAGGGCTTTAAAATAATTTGCACAGCGGTTGGATTCACGCTTCATATCCTTAAAGGTAAAGCGCCGCTCGGTTTTATCACGTGATATGTGAAGCATTGCAAGCTTTTCGGGTGATTTTTCCGCAAGCGCATCAACAAGGTCAAAGGCAAAGTTAAAGTGCTCGGTGTTCTTAAAGGTGATTTTAACAGGTGTGCCGTTTTCATTTTCGGTAACGTCTATAAAGCGCCTGTAAATTCTGTCCTTACCGTCCTTAACGGGGTGCACGGTCTCTGCCTTGTCGGGTGCGCCCGAAAGCTCGGGGATAGGCTCGCCCGTGGGGTTTAAAACCATTGCGTAAAAAATACAGTCTCTGCCGTCAACGGCAATCATACCGTGCGGTGCCGAGGAATCGTAATAAATACTGTCCCCCGGGCCTAAAATTTCCTTATGGTTTCCAACCTGCACCATAAGCCTGCCCTCAATAATAAGGTCACATTCCTGCCCGGCGTGGGTGGTAAGCTCAATATCTCTGTGCTGAGCCTCCTCACTGTAAACGCTTTTAACGTAAAGCGGCTCGGCAATGCGGTTTTTAAAGGCGGGTGCCAAATTGTAATAGGTCATACCGTGCGCCTTTTCAATGCGCTGACCCTCACCCCTGCGGGTAACGGTGTAGGACTTAAGATTAGGGCTTTTGCCCTCTATAATATCTGTAACATCCACCCCAAAGGCCAACGCACAGCGATAAATAAAGGCAAAGTTCAAATCGCTCCTGCCGTTTTCGCAGTTAAGGTATTCCGCCTCGCTTACGGCGGTTTTTTTTGCCATTTCGGCGGAGGAGAGCCCCTCAATCTCGCGAAGCTCCCTTATTCTGCCTGCAATCTCCGAAAGCTTGTAATCAAGCCCTGTCATTTGTTCCATTGTTTTTTCCCTCTCTTTTCGGGACGAAAAAACGCTCGCCCCAAAGCTGTGCTTTGAGACGAGCGCCGAAATCAATTTTTTTCGGTTGCCCGCGGTACCACTCAAATTGCGGCCGATGCCGCCCCTCTTGGAATCAGACAATTCCTATGCATTTACGCAGCAATCACGGAGAGGTTCTACTCACACTTCGGCTTTCTTCCCCTCGGCTCGGAAGCTACAGGCCCACAGTCCGTTTGGCGGCTTACACCGACCGCCGCCTCTCTTGAAAACGGGTTACCGTGTGCTTTCTTCGTCAACGCCTTTATAAATTCGATACCGTAATTTTACCACAGCTTTGGTATTTTGTCAATGCTTTTAAAGCTTGTTTCGCTGAATTTTTCCGCTTATTGTTTTGGGAAGCTCGGTTTTAAATTCCACTATGCGGGGGTACTTATAGGGGGCAGTGTGGTGCTTTACGTAATCCTGAATTTCCTTTTTAAGCTCCTCGGTGCCCTCGGTTCCCGGCACCAACACAATGCTTGCCTTAACCACCTGACCGCGAACCTCATCGGGAGCGGCCGAAACACCGCACTCAAGCACATAGGGCAGCTCCATTATAACACTTTCAATCTCGAACGGCCCTATGCGGTAGCCCGAGGATTTGATAACGTCGTCCACACGGCCGACGTACCAGTAAAAGCCGTCCTCATCACGCCAGGCGGTGTCACCCGTGTGGTAATAGCCGTCGTGCCAGGCTTCACGCGTTTTTTCTTCATCGCCGTAATAGCCCGCAAAAAGTCCGCAGGGCACCTTGTCGGAGGTTTTTACCACAATTTCACCCGTTTCGCCGTCGGGCACGGGGTTGCCGTCCGGGTCTACAATATCCACATCATAGGCGGGGGTGGGCTTGCCCATTGAGCCGAGCTTGTGGCTGTTGCCCATAAGATTTGCAATAACAAGGGTAAGCTCCGTTTGGCCGAAGCCCTCCATTATTTGCAGGCCCGTTGCTTTTTCAAATTGGCGGTAAACCTCGGGGTTTAAGGCCTCGCCCGCAGTGGTCATATGCTTTATTGATGACAAATCGTATTTTGAAATATCCTGCTTTATCATCATTCTGAGCATTGTGGGTGGTGCGCAGAAGGTTGTTATGTTATACTTTGCGAACATCGGCAGAATATCCGCCGCATCAAAGCGGTCGAAATCGTAGGTAAATACCGCACCCTCGCACAGCCACTGACCGTAAAGCTTGCCCCAAAGCGCCTTGCCCCAGCCGGTTTCCGAAATGGTGAAGTGCAGGCCGTTTTCATCCACACCGTGCCAGTATTTCGCGGTTATGTAATGCCCGAGCGCATATTTACAGGTGTGGGCCGCAATTTTCGGGTAGCCCGTTGTGCCCGAGGTAAAGAACATAAGCATAAGGTCATCGCCGCAGGCGGTATCGGCCGTTCTGTAAAAATGTGCGCTGTAAAGCGGAAATTCCTCATCAAAATTATGCCAGCCCTCGCGACTGCCTCCCACAAGCACCTTGGTTTTAAGTGTGGGAGCGGCGTTCTCTGCCAATTCCACCTGATGTGCAACATCACCGTCGGCGGTGCAAACTATCGCCGAAACGCCTGCCGCGTTAAAGCGATAATCAAAATCGTGCTCCTGCAAAAGATTTGTTGCGGGTATTGCCACCGCGCCGAGCTTTTGCAGTGCCAAAATCGCATACCAGAACTGATAATGGCGTTTCAGCACAAGCATAACGCGGTCGCCCTTTTTAATTCCCAGGGCTTTAAAATAATTTGCACACTGGTTTGAGGCACGCTTCATATCCCTGAAGGTGAAGCGGCGTTCAACCTTGTTTTTGTCAATATGCAGCATAGCAAGCTTTTCGGGGGATTTTTTCGCTATTTCATCCACAATGTCAAAGGCAAAGTTGAATTTGTCCTCGTTTTTAAATTCAATCCTTGTAAGTGCGCCCTTTTCGTCCTCGGTGCAATCAATAAAGCGGGAGGAAACATACTCCCTGTTGCCCGAATGTGCCGAAACTATTGTTTCGCGAATAACGTTTTCCTTAACATCCTCACCCGGCAACACCACGGCAACAAAAAGGCAATCACAGCCGTCCACGGCAATCATTCCGTGCGGGGTAGAGGAATTGTAATAAATGCTGTCGCCCTCGCTTAAATATTCTACATTGTCTCCTATTTGAACCTTAAGCCGACCGCTCATAACAAAGTCAAATTCCTGCCCCGAGTGCTTTGTTAAGTGTATCGGCTTGCTTTGAAGCTCCTCACTGTATTCATAGCGCACCCAATAAGGCTCGGCTATTTTTTTGCGGAAAAGCGGTGCCAAGTTTTGTATTTCAATTCCGTTTTCCTTTGCCGTTTCCTTGCCTTGGCCCTTGCGGGTTACGGTGTATGAGGAAAGGTGAGCGCTTTTTCCCTCTAACAAATCGGTTATTCCTATTCCGAATGCAAGGGAGCATTTATGTATAAAGGTAAAAGGAAAATCAAGCTCACCGTTTTCATAGGCGGTGTATTCCTCAAGCGAAACCTCGGCTTTCAGAGCCATTTCTTCTGCCGAAATATCGCAAATCTCACGCATTTCCTTAATTCGATTCGCAACCTCTTTAAGTTTTTCCGTAGCCACTGTTGCCATTTTACTTCCTCCTTAATAAAAATGAAAATTAAAAACGCCCGCCTCAAATTTCTTTGAGACGGGCGTGTAAAAACACACTCGCGGTACCACTCAAATTGCAGTAACAAAACTGCCTCTCTCGGAATCCGACAATTCCTATGCCCTTACGCGGCAATCACGGGAAAGCCTACTTAAAAAAGGTTCAGCCCTCCGGCTCGGAAGTGATGGGTCACTTAAAGCACTTGCTGACGGTTCGCACCAAACACCGTCTCTCTTAAAGCTCACGCTTCAGACCGTCTTCGTCACAGCCTTTTCAAATTTGAAAACAGTATAGCACTGTGCGTTACATTTGTCAAGCTTTTTTTGAGGCTTTTTTGTTGATTTTCGGATTTTTTTGCTTGAAAATCAGATTAAAAGCTGTATAATTAATTTCGGTATAACAGCTTAGGCTGTGGCGTAATTGCGGGAGGAAACAATGGAGTCTTATCAAATAACGTTTATTGTAATGCTTCTGGTTGTATTTTGGATATTACAGAGCAAAAAGCGCAAAAATGCGGCAATTATCAATCACCGCAGAAATCATAAAAATAAGGAGATTTTCAAAATGAAAGAATTGGCACAACAGTTTCTAGGTAGAGAATGCCTGATTTATACCGTGGCGAGTGACACAAACGCCGAAAAGGGTATGATAAAAGAAATTACGGAAAACGGAATTTTGCTTGATTACAACGGTAATTTGCAGGCGATAAATCTTGAATACGTTACGCGTATCCGTGAATGGCCGAAAGATGCCAAGGGGAAGAAGAAAGTTTTCTTTTGAACAGACGAAATCCGAGAGTGCCTAAATGAAAAAGAAAATTACAAATACAATTGTTGACATTATTTTGATAGCTTTTGTGTTTTTCCTGACAGACACCGTAACACTTAAAATCTTTCACTCGGAAAACGGATGGCTTGATTTAGGTATATATATTTTGTTCTATGCAGCGGTTTTCGGCATAAAAAGCGGGATTGTGCTTTTTTGCAGGCGCTTCAAGGCAGAAAAAAATTAAAAGCAAATCTGTAAACGCGCACAACCAACCGTTTTTCCCCACTCAACGGTTGGTTTGTTTACTTTTAAAGCCGATTCGTTTATGATAATTGCGAAAGGAGGAGGGCCGATGGACCAAATTAAAATCGGTAACTTTATAGCAAGCACAAGAAAAGCAGAAAGGATGACTCAAGCGGCTCTTGCCGAAAAGCTCGGAATTACCGACAGGGCGGTTTCGAAATGGGAACGCGGCAAGGGTATACCCGATGCCTCGCTTATGCTTGATTTATGCGAAGCTTTGGGCATTACTGTAAATGAATTATTATGTGGGGAGAAGATAAATATGGAAAACGAAGCAGAAAAAAACAACCGGCTTTTACTTGATATGGCAAGAGAGCTGGAACAGAAGGACAAAAGGATATGGCACTCTATGTGGATGATTATGTCTGTTAGTACAATTGCTATGCTGACAGGTATTTTTATCACGGCTTTTGCCCTTCCCGAGGGCGCATTGCAAACCGTTATATTACTTGGAATTTGTGTGCTTTTTCTTATACCCTGCCTTTACGCATTAAAGCTTGAAGTAAGTGTAGGCGCCTATAAGTGTAAAAAGTGCGGTTGTGAAATTATACCCACCTATTCCGAAGCACTGCGGGCAATGCACGGCGGTACAACCCGTTACTTAAAATGCCCCAATTGCGGAAAACACACTTGGTGCAAAAAGGTATTGAAAAAGTAAACCGACCGAAATATAGCCTTGAACCGAGCAGCTGTTCATATCCCGTGCCGCGGTTTCAAAATGGGGAACACCGCTTGTTCAAGGCACGGCACGGCTTTGACGGTTTACTTGATTTTTTGAATGATGCAACCCAAAGCTTACATTTTGAAACGCCGGATTGGTGGAATGCTTTTGCAGGCGACTTTATAATAACAGTAACAAAAACGTAAAGGAGCAAATCATTATGACATTCGGCGAAAAGCTATCAAAATTAAGGAAAGAATACAATTACACGCAGGAGCAGCTTGCGGATATTCTCGGTGTATCCCGCCAGTCCGTAAGCAAGTGGGAGTCGGATATTGCCTATCCCGAAACGGATAAGCTTATTGAGCTCGGCAAGCTGTTCGACTGCTCTATGGATTATCTTTTAAAGGATAATATTACCGAAAAAAGCGGCACTTCAGTAAACGGCTTTACCGAAAGGCTGATGACCGACCAAAACAAAAGCAGGGCTAAAAAAATACTTAAAATAATCGGTCTTGTGCTTGCGGCGGCTTTGGCAATAGATATTATTTCAATGATTGTGTATTTTTGCCTTGCAGGTACACCGAATTAAGTGTAAATGCCTTTATATTTCCGAATTGTTTTTTGGAAAAAGTCTCTTACTGTATCAACGCTCTGTATTTTTTCGGAGAGCAGTAATTATATCTTTTGAAAATCTTAATGAAATACGAAACCGATGAAAACCCAACCTCAAATGAAATCTCGGTAATATTTTTTTCCGTTTCACGCATTAGCCTTTTGGCCTTACTCAATCTCACAATATTGAGGTATTCAATAAAGGAAAAGCCTATTATACGCTTAAAGTATTTGCAAAAATACGAGCTGTGAAAATTTAAGATACCGCTTATTTCGGAAAGTGAAATATGCTCACTGTAATGCCTGTTAACATATTCAAGCACCTTTGTCAGCGGCAAGATGCGCTTTTTCAAATCAGCATAGTCCGACAAAATACCGTTTCTGTAAAGCAACGCGGTTATTTCACAGAGATATGCTTTTATGAAAAAATCATAGGCTTTCACTTTTTCGGAATTTTCACGGCATATTTTTTGAATACAGTCCGTAAGCAAGCTGTTTGCTTCGGTTCCGTTTTCAAACACAAAATATGTGCTGTTCATATCCTTGTTAACATTATCCCGCAAAAAACAGTCAATCTCATCCGCATTTTCATGTGATGCATTAAATTGCAAAAGAACACATGATGAGCCTATCGGAGTTTCTGTTTTGTGCGGGATATTGCCGTTTATAAATATTACATCTCCCGATTGTAACAAAATTCTTTCATTGTTTATATAAAATGCTTTTGTTCCGGTGAGCAGAAGAATCATTTCAATTTCCTGATGCATATGCCAATTTGTTTTGTACATCCTTTCGGTAGGAATATCACTGTTATACAGGCGAAGTGAGCAGGTTGTAAATGTCGGTTCTATAAGTTCAATATTCATATCCATCACCTAATGTTAAAATTGTTATATTATTTACAAAAATAAGGATATAATAAGCTTTATTTAACTGATATAATTATAACATAATAATTCAAAAAATCAATCGGAAGGTGATTTTACGGTTTTACCTAAGTTGAAAAAAATAAATGAAAGCAATAAAGTGTTTAAAGGTACTTTTGTTTTTCCGAATGATGAAAACGGAAAAAATTCTATGACATTGCTGAAGATGTTTTCTCCCGATTTGGAAGTATCATCAGCAGCCGAATCAAATATACACTTTTGCAAAGCTGATTTTAAAAATAAGGGTGAATACAGAATATCTGTAACCGAAAAAGATATAACAATAGATTTTTGCGATTATGAAGGTATCAGAAACGCAATTTCAACAATAAGCGGATTAGAAAATAGCGGCGTGATAAAATGTGTTGAAATCTCAGATTATCCGGATAATGATTTTCGTTCTTGCCTTTTGGATTTAGCACGCGGCTATGTTGAAATAGATGAACTTAAAGAGCAGCTTTTAAGATTATCAAGGCTCAAATTTAATTTTGTGCATTTCCATTTGATGGACAGACAGTCATATGCGCTCAAATCTGATGTTGTTCCCAATCCCGATAATCACAGACAGTACACAAAGGAGGAATTGCGTGAGATTGTTGATTTTTGTAATCTTTTAGCTCTTGAAGCAATACCTGAAATCGAATTTCCGGCGCACGCGGTCAACCTGATAAAAGCATTGCCGCAGCTTTCTTGCGATATTATCGATATGAATACAGCCAATCGCAATGTGATAAATGCCGAAAATCCACGCAAGGAATTTTTTATCGACAACGAAAAACTGGTAAGTCGCTGGGCGGTTTGTGTCGGAAAGGAATCAACATATGAAATTTATGAAGCAATTATTGATGAAATAGTTGAAATTTTCGACAGCGACTATATTCATATAGGCGGCGATGAGTTGTCATTTTGGGATTTGGCCGCATTTCCGAATTGGCATAACTGTCATTCCTGTAAAAGTCTTATGGAAAAATACAATTCAGATGAAATAGCTCTGTATCATTATGGAATAAGGCGTATAAATGAGATTATTAAATCAAAGGGAAAAACAACGATTAAATGGAACGAATCAAGCGAATGCACGCATTCAATAGACCTTCCGAAAGATATTATATTTGAATTTTGGAATGCTCCCGGAAATGCGCCGACCTTTGCCGATATAGAACGCTTTACCGAAATGGGCTTTAAGGTTATCAACGCACAGCATCAATACACCTATGTTGATGTCCCTCACTATATGACCGCCGAAAAAATTCAACATTGGTCACCCGTGGAGCGCAGCGAGCAAAAAGCTTCGATATTGGGTGGCGAAATGTGCGCGTGGGAGCTCGGTAATGAAGAATATTCCTTCTATGCGTACACATTGCCTGTTTGTATGGTTCTTTTCTCCGACCGTACTTGGAATAATGAAGCAACGGAATATGACAAAGAATATACGAAAGCAGTATTCGAAGCTGTAATCGGTAAAAGTGATTTGAAAACAAATCCTCTTTCCCTGTTTGCCGAAATAATTCCTCCGAGGAAAAAAGATATTTCGGAAGGTCTTGATATCAGCACTTTTGATAATGTTGAGCTGTTAAATATTTTGAACGAATTGAAAGAAACAGAGAGTGAAAAGCTCTATGGGAAAAAAGCACTTGCAAATTTCATATCCTATTTGGAAAAAATCAAGAATTACATAAATATTGAAAAGGAATGACTTGATGATGTTTGATATTAAAGAAAATTATAAAGTGTCAAGAAAATTAGCTGCACAAGGCATGGTTCTCTTAAAAAACGAACACGGCTTACTGCCTTTTAATCCCGACAGCCGAATAGGAATAGTCGGAAAAGAATGTCTCGATTTAATAAAAGGCGGCGGCGGCTCGGCAATGGTTCAAACAGAATATACAAAAACCTTGCCGCAAGGACTAAAGGAAAAGGCCCTTGAAAACAAATTGTGTTTTTTCGAGGATTCTGTTGACACTGCAAGAAATACCGAAGATTACACTGTTTCCGTTTTAAACAAGCTTTCGGAAAGCATAGATACCGCCGTAGTGGTTTATAAACGCTTCGGAACCGAGGGCTCGGACAGAAAATTAGGCGAAAATTCATTTGCAGATATGGATGCCAATGCGTACAGCGGTGAGGATAGCGTAGCTGCGTTTGACAATTACGAAACAACGGTAGGCTATTTTTATCCATCCAAGCGAGAGCTTGAATTATTGAATAATATTGAAAAATCAAAGATAAAGCACGTTGTTTTAATATTAAACATATCATCCACCGTTGATATATCCTTTATTAAAATGTTTCCAAAAACAGAGGCAGTGCTTTTGTCATATTTGCCCGGTATGGAATCCGGCACTGCAATAGCGGATGTGCTTTGCGGGGATGTTAATCCGAGCGGCAAATTGGTTGACACAATTGCCTATAATTATGAGGATTATCCCACGGCGGATTCCTTTAATTGTGAGCCTGACAGAACCGAGTATAAGGAAGGCATATATGTCGGATACAGATATTTTGAAACCTTTGCAAAAGAAAAGGTTATGTTCCCGTTCGGCTTTGGATTGTCATATACCGAATTTGAGTATTCGGATTGCTCCTTTACGCAAAGCGGTGAAACGCTTACATTAAGTGTTAAAGTCAAAAACATAGGGGATGTTTCCGGCAGAGAAATTGTTGAAGCGTATGTTTGTCCCCCGAAGGGAAGGCTTGAAAAGCCGGCGATAGAGCTTAAGGGCTTTTATAAAACAAAGGAGCTGCACCCTAACGAAAGCGAAAATGTGAAAATTTCTTTCAAAATGTCAGAGCTTGCTTCATTTGATGATTGCGGGGTCACAGGCTTTAAGGGTGCATGGGTGATTGAAAGTGGCGTTTACGGACTTTATGTCGGAAAATCCGTAAGAGATTTATATTCCTGCGGTACACTCAACATTGAAAAAACCTTTGTTTCACAGCAACTTCAAGTGAGATTTGACGGAAGTGAATACGTATTTAATGGAAAAAATGAAAATAAAACAGAAATAACACCGAACCGCCACTCACTTTATGATGTCGCGGCAGGCAAAATTTCTCTTGAAGAATTTGTAAACGGTCTTTCGGTTAAAGAATTGGTGCAGCTGTCCCACGGTCAGCCGGCGGCATTTCCGTTGGGTACATCGGGCATCGGCAATATTAAAAAATACGGAATACCAAACCCACAAACAGTGGACGGTCCTGCAGGTATCCGCCGTTCCGTTAATTGCACCTGCTTCCCCTGCGGCACTCTTATTGCTTGCTCATGGGATTATGAATTGCAATACGCAATGGGTAAAGCTATGGGTGTTGAGGGCTACAATACGGGAGTTGATATTTTACTCGGACCATCATTGAATATTCACAGAAATCCGCTTTGCGGCAGAAATTTCGAATATCTTTCGGAGGACCCTCTCATTTCCGGTAAAACCGCCGCCGCAATAGTAAACGGCGTTCAAAGTGAGGGCTTGTGCGCAACCTTGAAGCATTTTGCGGTTAACAACTGCGAATACAACAGACAGGTTAATAACAGTATAGTAGACGAAAGAGCACTGCGCGAGGTTTATTTAAAGGGCTTTGAAATTGCCGTAAAAGAAAGCAACCCTGCTTTTATAATGTCGTCCTACAATCTCTTAAACGGCATACATACTTCCGCACATACACAGCTGTTGCGTGGCGTTCTCCGTGATGAATGGGGCTATGAGGGGACCGTTATGACCGATTGGCGAAACGGAGTTCCGCTGCTTGATGAAATAATAAGCGGCAATAATATTAAAATGCCCTTCGGTTATCCCGACGAGGACGAAAAGGTGCTTGCCGCATACAATAACGGTAAAATCGGTATAGACATTTTACGCGAAAACGCTGTCTGTGTTTTAAAATCCGTTATGAAAACCCGCAGCTTTAAGCAAAAGGATTTCGGAAAGAAGCACACTTTAGATAAATTTCTTGAAATCCCCGCAATCGAGCTGAACTGCCTGTCATCTACAAGGGTTCACCAAGCCGTGGAAAACGGCGAATGGTATTTATATACACTCGGCAAGGATCAGCGTAAGCAAAGAACCTTCGTCTGTTATACCGTAGATGCCGCACAAGCAGGTGAATACAGTATAACCTGTACGGTTTCATCCGAAAACTGCCCGAATGCGGAAATTTGGTTCTATGACGAAAATGATATTAAATTGGGAGCTGCAAGGTTGCAAAATACAAGCGATATAAATCAATGGCACGATATTTCAACCGTCATAAAGCTTCAAAAGGGCGAAAACACCTTAAAGCTGATTTTCGCCGATGAGCCCGATAAGGACTATGATTTTTATGACCAATGGTATGTGGGTGACGAGGACATAAGACTTTCTAAGCTTGTTTTAGAGCTTAAAAGCAACGCTCTTTTATTATAAAATGAAAGAGCATCTCTTTTATCGCTGAATAATAAGCAGGCGCATAGAGCTTACCCGCAAAACGGAACGCAGATTTCGCACAACCGATTTTTTCGTATTTCAATGATCGGTGTAAGATTTGAGCTGTTGCCTCAGTGCAGCATTACGGGCCGAATTTTGCATAACAAAGGACCGGAAAGAGAAAAATAAAACCTATATATTTTTTTCTGTTCACGGCAAGCATATTAATAAGCTTTGTCAATGCATTTTATCAAAAAATTACAGCACCGTGCTTTATTCGTGTTAAATATGAAATTTTCAACTGTCGAAAAGTGCTTCTTAAAGTATTAATCCCCATTGTTTAAAGATGATAGAAATATTATCGAAACAAAAGGGGATTTTTTATATATGAAAGCCGTAGGAATAATGCGGTGCATAGATGAATGAGGTATAATAGCATCATAGTAAAATTCAATCAATTTTCTACATATTTTCGGGAGCGGAAAAATCTGCTCTTCTTTTTACTTATGTGTGAATATTGATTTTTAAGGTTTAGTGTGATAAAATATTTAAGCAAATTTGATATTATAATTGAATTTTTTATTTTGAGTGGTAATTACAACATATTTGAAATAAACGAGGCTTTGTTTGCGTTTGATCAGAGTCTTTTGGGGGCGTGAATGAAATGCTTCAGTATTACTCAAACGATGACAAACCGGATATGGTTATACGATATACAGAACCGTCAACGATACATATTATTCGCAGAGGTGACATAGATTGGGTTAAGCTTCCACAGGACAATTCGTATATAAGGGAAATATCGTGTGGCCAGGGAAATAATTGTATGACCAAAATTACTCCCATAGAAGCCAAAACGATTGTAAGGAGAATTTTGAAAAATTGAGGAGGATTATCACAACAGAAAGTGAGGAAGCAATATGAGAAAAGAAGAACTCATCATCTGTTTTCAGGATACATTTGAAAAATCAAACAGTGGAAACTTGAAAGAGAGTACTTCACAGGCCGTAAAATCAAACTGTGTTTACAAGGAGGGATTTGCCTCAAAAGTAAAGCGTCGTAATGAGCGTGCTACCGTTGAGGTGATAGCGGGAACAACTTTTTCTGTGGCCCAAAAGTATTGCTCTCTTGGCAGAACAGCGGTGCTGAACTTCGCCAATCCGGAAAATCCCGGTGGCGGAGTTCAGATTGGTGCAATGGCACAGGAGGAGTGTCTGTGCAGGAGCAGTAATCTGTTTGCCTGTATCTCCGCTCCTAATGTTTTTAATGAGTATTACGAATATCACAGAAACCTCAAAAGTCGGTTTTATACAGACAGATTGATATACACAAAAAATGTTACCGTTTTCAAGGACGATAGCCTGATTCCTCAAATGCTGCCGGAAACGGATTGGTTTCAGGTGGATGTTATCACCTGTGCAGCGCCGTATCTCGGAGGAAGCAAATATACCAATTCAACAGTACTTCGCCATTTGTTTCAAAGCAGAATAACAAATATACTTGAGTCTGCTTTGGATAATCATGTTGATACAATTGTTTTAGGCGCTTTTGGTTGTGGGGCTTTTAAGAATCCTGCACGATTGGTGGCCGAGGAATTTAAGTCGGTTATAGAAAACGGACAGTATTGTGAAAAGTTTAAGAATATCGTGTTTGCGATAAAAAAAGAGTCAGAAAACGACTATGGAGAGAACTATTGGGCTTTTGCAAAAGTTCTGCGGTTTCCTTTAAAAGAAAATGGCCCTATGATTGGGCTTGAATCTGATCGCTTTTTGGATTGTGAGAATGGTCGGCATGATTATAAAGTTGTTGAGGAATATACTGGAGGCACAAGATATGTGTGCTCGTGTTGCGGAAAAACGATGCATAAAAACACACTATCATCCGGAGGCAGTCATAAAAGTCAATATAAGGATGGATTAACTGTGGATGAAGCGAATAACAGGAACAATGAAAACGAGACTGAATATGTCATGTTGAGCCCGGATACGACTACAGCACTGTATTCGGATATATTGCCTCTGACAATTATCGGCTCCGGCAAGACGGTTCAATTCCGAAAAGATGTTGTTGAAGTCGGTCGAGATAAAATATGCGATTTGTTATTAGAAGGCAAAGCTACCGTTGCCCGTAGTCAGGCTACATTCTTTTACGAAAAAGGGGCATGGTTTTTACGCGATAACTTTTCTACTAACGG
>CAZKUO010000025.1:0-25303 GCA_964555975.1 uncultured Ruminococcus sp.
AAGCAGATGGGCTGTGTTTCCTGAACAATTGTGTAGGGGTCAACACCGTTAGCGGCGCATATATCCTTACATTCATCAATTGATGAGATACCGTACTTTTTAAGAACCTCGAGGATTTTTGCCTCGCGTCTCTCGTAACCTTCAAACTGTGCCATTATACCGTACCTCCTTATTCTTCGCGCGGGTCAATGTATTTAACCGCGCCGTCTTCTTTGTTAAAGCGTCCGTAGTGACCCATGGATTGCTTGTAGGCCTCGTTGGGCTCAACGCCATTTTTGATAAGGTCGGTCATTTTGCCGAGTGAAACAAACTCATAGCCTATAACCTCATCATTTTCATCAAGAGCCATACGTGTGCAGTAGCCCTCGGTCATTTCAAGGTACCTTACACCCTTTGCCTTGGTGCCGTACATTGTGCCTACCATTGAGCGTGCACCCTTACCGAGATCTTCCATACCTGCACCGATTACAAGGCCGCCCTCGGAGAAGGCCGACTGACTTCTGCCGTAAACTATCTGTAAGAAAAGCTCACGCATTGCAGTGTTTATGGCATCACATACGAGGTCGGTATTGAGAGCCTCCAATACGGTTTTGCCGGGGAGAATTTCGGCCGCCATAGCAGCAGAGTGGGTCATACCCGAGCAACCTACGGTTTCAACAAGTGCTTCCTCAATAATACCGTCCTTAACATTAAGCGACAGCTTGCAGGCGCCCTGCTGAGGTGCACACCAGCCCACACCGTGGGTGTAAGCGGAGATATCCTTTATCTCCTTGGCCTGTATCCATTTGCCTTCCTCCGGAATGGGGGCGGGACCGTGGTGCGGACCCTTGACAACGGGACACATATTTTCTACTTCCTTTGAATAAATCATATATGTACTCCTTTCGTGAAGCATTACCCTCACAAATATAAAACCATTATACCAAACCCCGCCGCGAATTACAAGGGGCTATATTGAAAAAATAGTTCATTACTCAAAGCGGGGTTTTGGTGAATATACAATATTAAAAGCCAAGCAGACTTGTTCCGCATTCGGCGAGCCGGGCAAGCTTTTCGGCCGAGGCAGCCTCGGTTTCTCCTACGGAGCCGAGGTAAAGCTTAATTTTAGGCTCGGTGCCCGAGGGACGGACAATAAGCGAGCTCCCGCTTGAAGTATAGAAGCACAGAACATTGGAAACGGGGAGTGTTATGGGCTTTTCGGTGTTATCGGTAAGGCAGTGGCTGACGGAGGTTCCGTAATCATCAAACCGTACAACCATATCTCCCGCAATTTCGGCGGGCACTTCATTGCGCAAGCGCTCCATAATGGCGGAAATCTGCTTCATACCGCTTTCACCCTCGCAGGTAAAGCTTTTTTGAGCGCAGAAATAATATCCGTATTTTTTGTAAAGCCCGTCAAGCACATCGGTTAAAAGCAGACCTTTTTCTTTATAGAAGGCCACCATTTCGCAGATGAGCATTGAAGCGATAACGGCATCCTTATCACGCACGTAGGTTCCGCCGAGGTAGCCGTAGCTTTCTTCAAACCCGAATACAAAGCGGTTTTCCTCGCCGTTTTTCTCAAGGGCGGTAATTTGTTCGCCTATAAATTTAAAGCCGGTAAGCACATCGCGCAGCTCACAGCCGTAGGCCGCGGCGATTTTACCGCAAAGCTCGGTTGTAACAATCGTTTTCACCGCAATCGGATTTTTCGGCAGGGTGCCGTTTGCGGTGCGACGTGCAAGCACAAAATCAAGCAGCAGTGCGCCCACATCGTTACCCGTAAGCAGGCGGTAATTTCCACCCTTGTTTACGGCTATTCCCACGCGGTCACAGTCGGGGTCGGTGGCAAGCAGCAAATCCGGCTTAACATCCTTTGCAAGCCTTAAAGCACATTCAAAGGCTTCGCGTATTTCCGGATTGGGGTAGGGGGCAGTGGGGAAATTTCCGTTGGGTAATTCCTGCTCGGGAACTATTGTTACGTTTTTAACACCGATTTTTTCGAGAATTTTTCTCACGGGCTTGTTTCCGCTGCCGTGAAGCGGTGTGTAAATAACATTTAACGAGGTAAAATCAACCTCGGGTGCAACGCGGCAGGCAAGCACGCTGTTAAGGTAAGCTTCGATAACCTCGTCGCTTATATATTCTATTTTTCCGTTCTTGACGGCTTCCTCAAAATCAAGCTTTTTAACACCTGAAAAAATATCAATGCCGTTCATAATTGAAAGCACGTAATCCGCCGCTTCAAGCCCCAATTGGCAGCCGTCGGCGCCGTAGGCCTTGTAGCCGTTGTATTTTGCGGGATTGTGGCTTGCGGTAACAACAACGCCCGCATCACACCCAAGTGCTCTTACCGCATACGAAAGCATGGGGGTGGGCATAAGCTCCTTATAAATATAAACCTTAATGCCGTTTGCCGCAAAAACCGATGCCGCCGTTTTTGCGAAAAGCTCGCTTTTAATGCGGCTGTCATACGCTATGGCAATTTTGCCGTTTTCGGTTACGGAATTAACATATGCCGCAAGACCCTGGGAAGCCTTGCCGACGGTATATATATTCATACGGTTGGTGCCCGCACCGATAACGCCGCGCAGACCGCCCGTGCCGAATTCAAGCTCCTTGTAAAATGCATCTGAAACGGCGGCCTCATCCTCGGCCATTTCGGCAAGCTCACGCCTGATATCCGAATCCTCGGTTGCCCTTTCACACCATAGTTTATACTTTTCGTTTACCATACACAATACCTCCGTATGAAATTAATTTAAGAAATCGGGAACAGCTCACCGCCGATAATTACTTTTTTAAGGCACAAGTCGTTGTCAACTATAAGTAAATCGGCATCAAAGCCCGGTTCTGTTTTTCCTTTGCAGAGTCCGAGCATTTCGGCAGGTGTTGTGCTTGCCATTCGCACGGCATCATCAAACGGTATACCGAAGCTCACGGCTGTTTTAACACAATCAAGCAGTGTGGCACTGCTGCCGGCTATTGTTCCGTCGGTAAGGCGGGCGGCACCGTCCTTTAAAATCACCTTAAGCCCACCCGATTCATATTCGCCGTCGGGCAGACCCGCACTTCGTATACTGTCACTTATAAGCACCATACGCTCGGGCCCGAACATTTTGTAGGTTGCAAGCACCACGGCGCGCGAGATGTGAAAGCCGTCACAAATAAGCTGTGCGTAAATGTGATTCACAAGGCCTGCACCTATAGGCCCCGGATTTCTGTGGTGAAAGGGCGGCATTGCATTGTAGGTGTGGGTAAGGCAGGCGGCACCGTTTTTTATGGCTTCCTCCGCCGTGTCGTAATCACAGTCGGTGTGGCCTATCGAAACAACACAATCGGGTGTTACTGCCCGTATAAATTCCATGCTGCCCTTCTTTTCGGGTGCCAAAGTTATCATTTTAACGTTTTTGAACTTGGAGAATTCTTCCACAGAGGGGTTTTTAATATATTTTTCGTTCTGTGCACCCTTGTGCTTTTCGGAAATATAGGGTCCCTCAAAGTGAAAGCCGAGTATTTGTGCACCGGGAAAATCGGTTTCCGCCTCGGTAACCTTTAAAAGGCTTTCGTACCCCATTGTCATTGTGGTGGGGAGAAATGAGGTGGTTCCGTGCTCGGCGTAAAACCGGCACATAGGCTTAAAATCGGCATCCATTGTGTCCATTCCTATGCAGCCGTGTGTATGCACATCTATAAGTCCGGGGATAAGGTGATTACCCTCGGCATTAATATCCCCGCAGGAACGGTTTTTTTCAACCGAAACTATCTTTCCGCCCTCGGTGACAACGGTTTTTAATTCGCCTTTTACAAGCGCATTGTAAATTACCATTCGGCTCACCTTAATTCTCACTGTAAATAACGGTGATATCCGGGTGAAGCTGTAAAATAGAGGCGGGAATTTCGGGGGTGATGGGGCCGTAAAACGCCTTTTCGAGTATATCCCGCTTTGCTTTGCCGTTGGCAATAAGCAAAATCTTCTTTGCCTGCATTATTGAAACCATACCCATGGTTATGGCCTGCTTCGGAACCTCACTCTCGTTTGCAAAGAAGCGGGAATTGGCTTTTATGGTGCTTTCGTGCAAATCAACCACGTGGGTGCTCTTAACAAAGTATTTGTCGGGCTCGTTAAAGCCTATGTGACCGTCAAGCCCTATTCCCAAAAGCTGCAAATCAATTCCGCCGAGCTGCTCAATGTGCCTGTCGTAGCGGGCACCCTCGCTTTCCAAATCGGTTGCACAGCCGTTGGGAACAAAGGTGTTGTTAATGCTTATATTTATGTGGTTGAAGAAATTTGTATTCATAAAATAGCGGTAGCTTTGATCGTTGTTGCCGTCAAGCCCAACATATTCATCAAGATTAACAGAGGTAACGCCGCTGAAATCTATATCACCCTTTTTGTACCAGTCTATAAGCTGCTTGTAGGTGCCCAAAGGGGATGAGCCTGTTGCAAGTCCCAAAACGGCATCGGGCTTCAAAATTACCTGTGCCGAAATAATGTTTGCCGCCCGGCGGCTGAGCTTTTCGTAGGTATCTACGGTTATGAATTTCATTTTGCTTATTACCTCTTTTAACTTTAGTAGGATGTGTGTGAATAATCAAAGCCGCAATGCTTTAAAAATTCCTTTGCCATAAGGGTTGCTCCCACTTGGTTTGGGTGAACCCTGTCCCACGCTATGTAGGTGGAATGACGAATGCTCAAGAATCGCTCGTACAAATCCTGAAAATCAACTGATATGCACCCGTGTTTTTTTGCAAGAACACGGCATATTTCCGCATATTCGTCCATTCTTTTTCTCATGGGGTCATTGCGGTTGGGCTCCATATAATACGGAGTAAGCAAAAATATGCCTTTAACGCTGCCTTTGACGGACAATATCATATTTTCCACGTTTTCTCTGTATTCATCGGGCATAACGGCAAGCTCCGGTATTGCAGGTGCATCAAACTGCCGCCATACATCGTTTATTCCTATGCATATTGAAACCCAATCCGGTTTAAGGGCTGTTACATCCCTCTCAAACCGCGCAAGCAAATCACGGCTTGTATTGCCTGAAATCCCCGAATTTGTAACACGTATGTTAAGCTCGGGGTACCAGGTGACCAGCATATTTTCTATTATGCGCACATAGCTGCGACCGAGGTTTTCAAAAAGTCCCTCACCAACAGGCTGTGCAGAGCTCATATCTGTTACGGAATCACCTGCAAAAACTATTCTGTCATTGTTTTCAAAAATCATAAAATTCACTGCCTTCCGCAAAAATCAGATTCCATCGTAAAGCCCGTCATCGGCCATTTTGTTAAGTGCGGCCGAAACGCTTTCCTTATCCTCTTTGTATGTGACTCCGTACCATTTATCCTCGGCAATAAGCACTTTAACACGCTTTTCGCCATTTTCTATGAGGGAGGATACAACACTCGGGAGATAGTACTCGGATTTCGGAGTGGTCAGCTTTTCGTTCAAAAAGTCCACAAAGCCGCTTTCGGCATATTTAAACAAATCCGGCATAAAGCCCCAAAGATTCATTGAAACCACGGTATCTGCCGGCAAGGCAGTCCAGCTTGCACCGTCATCCTCGGTATATTTGCAGTCAACTATTTTAGTTCTTTCGGTAACGGATTTAAGTTCGCCGTTTTCAATTTCGCAAACCCCGCGCGAAACAGAGCCGTTTTCGGTAAGAGTATTTGCCAAGCGGAAGCCGACCATACAGTAATCCTTATCGTTATTCCTCAAAAAATCAGCCATTTTAATGAAAGCTGTTTTGCCGTAATAGTCATCGGCATTTATAACGGCAAAGGGCTCATTAACAACATCGCGGCAGCAAAGCACTGCGTGTGCGGTGCCCCAGGGCTTGCTTCTGTCGGCAGGGCAGGTGAAGCCGGAGGGCAAATCATCAATTTCCTGAAAAACATACTCGGTTTTAACCATTTTTTCAATGTGGCGCGCAGTTACCGCCTTAAAATCCTCCTCAATGGCGTGCTTTATAACAAAAACAACCTTTGTAAAGCCCGCCTTTACGGCATCGTAAACCGAATAATCAAGCAAAATTTCGCCGTTTTTGCCTATGGGTGCAATCTGCTTTAAGCCACCGAAGCGGCTGCCCATGCCCGCTGCCATTACCACAAGTGTTATGTCTTTACCCATAAATAAAACTCCTGACTTTGAATTTTTAAATTTAATTCCGAAGAATTATAACACACTTTTTTAAAAAATACAACCGTTAAAACAGTGTTCCGGTGCAATATTCCGTGTCTGCGGAAATGATTTTGACCGGCAACAGCTTGCCTCCGAGCGAAAGCTCCGTTTTAACCTGCACTCTCGAATAGCCCGCAGTGTAGCCCACCGCAAAGCCCTTGCTTGCTTCCTCAAAAAGCACCTGCTCTGTTTTTCCCACAAGCCCGTTTAAAAACTCCGCTTCGCTTTTGCCGGCGGCCTCAAGCATTTTTTTGCTTCGTGCCGATTTTTCCGCACGGGAAATTTGCCCCGGCAGAGAAAAGGCCACAGTGCCGCGCCGCCTTGAATAGGCAAAAACGTGAGCCTTGGCAAACCGCATTTCCCGCACAAAGGCAAGGCTTTCTTCAAATTCGGCTTCTGTCTCCCCGGGGAAGCCCACCATAACATCGGTGGTTAAGGCGGCGTTTTCAAACACGCTTCTTATTCTTGCGGCAAGGTCACGGTAAAAGGCGGTATCGTAATGCCTGTTCATTCGTGACAGAGTGCTGTCACAGCCCGATTGCAGTGAAAGGTGAAACTGCGGGCAAAACTTTTTTTGCTCCTTGAGCCGCTGCAAAATATCGTCACTTATGTGGTCGGGCTCAAGCGAGCCCAGGCGAACCCGCTTTACGGCTTCGGGCTCGGCGGCGGCATTTACCGCATCGCAAATGTCCGCTTCACTGCCGCGCCCGTAGGAGGTAAGGTTAATGCCCACAAGCACTATTTCGGAAAAGCCGCGGTTGCCGAGGGCTATGGCCTCTGCCCGTATTTCTTCAAGCGGCTTAGAGCGAACGGCCCCGCGGGCTGTGGGGATTATGCAGTAGGTACAGTAGCGGTCACAGCCGTCCTCTATTTTTATGTACGCGCGTGTGCGCTCGGCAAAATTCGTAAGGCAGGGTGTGTTAAAGCTTTCGTCCCTTTTGTGGGGGGATACCTCGAAAATACGCTCACCGTCTGCCGCAAAGCGCTCGGCATATTCCACCGTTTTGCGCAAATCGGTGTTGCCGCAAACTATATCGGCATCGGTTAAGGCGCGCGCTTCCTCCGAAAAGGCCTGAACCATACAGCCGGTAAGAATTAAAACAGCCCCCGGGCTTTCACGCCTGAGCCTGTGCAAAAGCTGGCGGGTTTTTCGGTCGCTTTCGGCAGTAACGGTGCAGGAATTTATAACCGCAACATCAAAATCGGCGCCGCTCGGAACGGGTGTGTGACCCGCCGCCGAAAAGGCCTCGCGCATAGCCTCTGTTTCATATTGATTAACCTTACAGCCCAGTGTGTAAAATGCAATTCTCATTTATTGCTCTCCGTGAAATTTGTTTTGTTCGGTGCTTGACTTAAAGCACTGTGTGGGATATACTGAATTTAAAGAAATTAGTACGGTCGGCTTCCCGTCACACTGTTACTTACGGTGACAGAAGCAATTGTTTTTTTGAAAGGAAACGGTGATTGTTATGAAAAGACTGTCCGGCCTTTTACGTGCCGTGCTTGCCGGGTTTATGATTTCCGTGGGATGCACGGTTTTTCTTGCAAGCGGAAACAAATATGCAGGAGCACTGCTTTTTTCCGTGGGGCTTGTAACGGTAGTGTTTTTCGGGCTTCATCTTTATACCGGGCGGATTTGCTACGTAGCCGATAACGGCGCCGAATATCTTGCGGATACGCTGCTTTCGGTGGTCGGCAATTTTATAGGCTGTGCAGTGGCGGGGCTTATGAAAGCTCCCGTGGGCACTGTTGCCGAGCTTTGCCGCTTAAAGCTTGCAAAAACTTTGCCCGAGGTGCTGGCCGATGCCTTTTTGTGCGGTGTGCTGATTTACATAAGTGTTGATATTTACAAAAAGCGGAACAGCTTTATCGGTATTCTGATTTGCATACCCGCATTTATTCTTGCGGGCTTTGAGCATTCAGTGGCGGATATGTTCTATTTCATAAACGGCCGCAGCCTTACCTTACAGGCGGCAGGCTTCCTTGCGGCGGTGGTTATAGGCAATGCTGCGGGCGGGCTTTTTATTCCGCTTGTTATGCGTGCGGTAAAAAAGCTTGAAGACCGCGCCGGGCAAATAAAGTTTTAAATTACAAAGCCGCCGTTTATGCCAAGCACCTGACCCGTTATGTATTCCGCAGAGGGGGAGGTTAAAAAGCGCACTGCGGCGGCAATTTCATCTGCACTGCCCATTCTGCCTAAGGGTATGCTTTCCACAAAGCTGTTGAGCTCATCAACCGTTAAATTTGAATTCATTGCGGTTTCTATAAGGCCGGGGGCTATGCAGTTTACCGTGATTCCGCTTGGGGCCAGCTCCTTTGCAAGTGCTTTTGTAAGCCCTATAACGCCCGCCTTGGCGGCAGAGTAGGCAACCTCACAGGAGGCTCCCACCTGACCCCACATTGAAGAAATGTTTATTATACTGCCTGATTTTTGGTTGACCATAACCGGCGTTACGGCCTTGCAGCAGTTGAAAACTCCCTTTAAATTGACATCTATTATCCTGTCGAAATCAATTTCATCGGTTTCGGTTATAAGTCCCTCATACGCAATGCCCGCATTATTCACGAGCACGTCTATACTGCCGAATTTGTAAAGTGCTTCCTTAACCATAATGTCAACCTCAAGCTTGTTTGCAACATTGGCCTTTTGAAGCATAACAGAGTAGCCGTTGCTTGCAAGCGAGCGGCACAGCAGATTTGCCGATTCATAGGATTCGTTGTAATTGATTACGACATTACAGCCGCTTTGCGCAAAAAGAATTGCGGTTGCCGCGCCTATGCCCTTTGACGAGCCCGTAACTATTACCGTTTTTTTCATAGTAATCACCATAGCTTTCCGTGACACAAATTATTGTTTATATAACATTATAAATATAATACCATATTTTTTTAAAAAAATAAACCCCCTAATTACAATAAATTGAGCTTTTTAACTTTTTTATTTGCCATATGTTGTGTAGGCAACGATTTTGGTTGACATAATACCGAAATCAATTAAAAAATTACAGTTGACATAAACTTGATTTTGTAGTATAAATATATTTACAAGCTCTTTATTACCGCTTATATTTGCGCGAAAAAGGGCGATTTTTTAACGACGTGTAAATCCTTACGGTTTACATAACAAATAGATGACATCTATATTTAGCGGTTTAAGCTCGGTCTCACTCAAAATATGGGGCTGTTGTTTTTTTCGGCATATCTTGTCCTGCGGCGGCATATCATTTCTCAAAGGCCGTGGGAGGAATTAATGCTATGCGACGTGGAACTGTTTTGAACCTTAAAAGGCTCGGGCTTTCGGAATTTTTTGTTAAAAACAACATTTCTTTGCTGCTTGCGCTGTTGTTTGCGGCAGGTGTGGCGGCGGGCGCCGTTTCGGGGAACAGGCTTAAGGGATTTTCCGAGCTTTCGCTTGAATATTTCGGCAGATTTATTACCGAGCGAACGGAAGCTTCGTTTCTGTCGGTGTTTATCGGCTCGTTTGTTTCCCGTGCGATAATTTTGATGCTTGTGTTTGCAACGGGCACCACTCTGCTCGGAGTGGTACTTTCTCCCGCGGCGGCGGTTTTTCACTGTATGCTTTACGGCAGCTTTTCGGCAACGCTGTATTCCGAATATTCGGTAAAGGGAATTGCCTTTAATGCGGTGCTTGTAATACCGTGTGAAATAATTTTTGCCGTGGCGCTTTTGCTTGCCGTGCGCGAATCGGTTAAGCTTTCGCTTGTTGTTGCCCGGCTTACACTTCCCAATACGCCTGCGGGGAATTTATCGGCGGATTTCAGGGCGTTCTGCAACAAGTATTTACTGATTTGCCTGCCGGTGCTGGCCTCCGCTCTTGCGGATGCGGCAATGCTCAGAGCATTCGGCAAAGCACTTATGCTTTAGGATTTTTTTAATTGTGCGATAAAAAGGAGGTGCAAAATATGGCTGATTTTTGTGAGGCCTTTGAAGAATATTTAGTCAAGGTTAAGGGTTCATCCGTAAACACGGTTGAAGCATATATGCGGGATGTTAACCGTTTTTCGGTATTTTGCACTTCCAACGGGAGAAACGCCGTATCGGCCGATGCCGCGCTTGTTAAAAAATACATTAACGAGCTGGAAGCACTCGGAAAGTCCGAAGCAACCGTCACACGCACGGTGGCAACGCTTAGGTGCTATTACCGCTTTTTGATTTCAAAGGGTGAGCTTGCCGAAAACCCGGTGAACGGCTTAAAGCTTAAAAAAACCGAGAAAAAGCTGCCCGGGGTGCTTAATTCAAATGAAATTGTGCTCTTGCTTTCTCAACCGGACGGAACGGATTACAAGAGCGTGCGTGACAAGGCCATGCTTGAGCTTCTGTACGCCACGGGAATAAGGGTTTCCGAGCTTTTGGAGCTGAATGTGGCCGATGTTAATTTGCAAATAGGCATTTTACATATGGGCGGAAGCCGGGAACGCATAGTACCGATTTATCCGGCGGCGGTTAAAGCGGTTGCGGAATACCTTGTGAATGTCAGGCCGGTAATAGTTACGGATGAAAACGAGGACAGGCTTTTCACCAATATGAACGGCGGTGCTATGTCACGTCAGGGCTTTTGGAAAATAATTAAGCATTATTCCGAAAAGGCGGGAATAAAAAAGGATATAACTCCGCACACACTCCGCCATTCCTTTGCGGCGCATCTGCTTGAAAACGGGGCACAGCTTAAGGATATTAAGGAAATGCTCGGTCATTCGGATATTTCTTCAACACAAATTTATGCTAAGTTTTTAAAGAGCAGGTATACCTCTGCATATGCAAAATACCATCCGCTCGCAAAATAGCTTTCAATTTCAAGACCTTCTTTCGGGCTTTATGTCCCTAAAAGAAGGTCTTTTTTTGCGCACTTTTCAACGAAATAAAAAAAATTATGTAAACAGTAAAAAAATACTTGATTTTTATGCTTTGAGGCTATATAATACAATCATAGTGGTGTAAAGTGGAGTGAAAAACCACTAAAATGTATTAAAGTGGTGCAAACGGAGGTGAAAATCATGCTTTTCGGCGGTTATCAGCACAACATAGATAAAAAGGGCAGGGTTTTCATTCCGGCCAGGCTTCGTGAGGAGCTGGGCAGCGGCTTTATGATTTGCAGGGGAATATACGGTAAGCGTTGCCTTTGCGTTTATTCTGTGACCGAGTGGGAGCGCCTGGTTGAAAAGATAGGAACACTCCCGAGCACAAAATCAAGCGCGGTTAAAAGATTTCTTTATGACGGCGCTTTCAGTGTGGATTTCGATTCGCAGGGCAGAATACTCATCCCCCCGATATTGCGTGAATATGCCGAGCTTGAGGGCGAAGCACACATAATAGGTATGGATACCAATCTTGAAATATGGAATACGGAGCTTTGGGCAGAGGAAAATGTAAAATACACGCCCGAATCGGTGGCTTCCATTATGGAGGAGCTGAATTTCTAAATGGAATTTATCCATAAATCCGTATTGCTTAACGAAGCGGTTGAAGCACTTTCCGTAAAGCCCGACGGTATTTACGTTGACGGAACTGCGGGAGGCGCCGGCCATTCACTTGAAATAGCACGCAGGCTTAAAGGCGGTCTGCTTATAGCTCTTGACCGTGACCCCGATGCCGTTGCCGTGGCAACTAAGCGTTTGAGCGGCCTGCCGGCACGTGTTATAAACGCCCGCTTTGCACAAATGGATGAGGTGCTGCGGCGTGAGGGGATTTCGGGGGCAGACGGAATACTTTTGGATTTGGGGGTTTCCTCCTATCAGCTTGATAATGCCGAAAGGGGCTTTTCCTACCGCAAGGCCGCACCGCTTGATATGCGAATGAGCAAGAGCGGCTTCAGCGCGGCGGAGCTTGTGGCAAGCTATTCGGCAAATGAGCTTACAAGAATTTTCAGAGAATACGGTGAAGAAAAATTTGCATTTCCCATTGCCCGCAAAATAGCAGAGGAGCGGGAAAAGGAACCGATAACCGACACTGTGCGACTGGCTGAAATAATCGCCTCTGCGGTGCCGGCCGCCGCCCGCAGGGATTCAAATCCCGCACGCCGCTGCTTTCAGGCGATACGCATTGCCGTTAACGGCGAAATGGACGAGCTTTCGGCGGCGCTTGATAAGGCCTTCGGATTGTTAAATGAAAACGGTACTCTGGCAATAATAACCTTTCATTCACTTGAAGACAGGGCGGTTAAACAAAAATTTCGCGAATATTGCACGGGCTGCACCTGCCCGCCCGATTTTCCGATTTGTGTTTGCGGCAAGCAGCCGCAGGGACATCTGCTTACGAAAAAACCGATTGAACCGAGCAACAAGGAGCTTGAAGAAAATCCGCGCAGTCGAAGTGCAAAGCTGCGCGTAATCATAAAAAACCGATAGGAGATTTCGGCTTATGAACAATATGAAATATTATAATGACAGCCTGGCATATGATTTTGAAATGTTTATGCCCAAAACCGCCGAGCGTGAGGAACGCCGTGACAATATAATCGCAATGCCGAGGGTGGCAGAGCGCAAACGTGTGCGCAGGCAGGCGGCAACCAAAAGAATGACTGCTCCCGCGGCACTTGTTATGACGGCTGTTTTCATTCTTGCGGGGCTTTGCGGGAATATTATGCTGAGAATTAAAATCAACGAGGTAAATTCCGAAATAAGCGAGGTTAAGGCCGCTATGAACGAGCTTGACAGCGAAAAGACAAGCCTTGAGGTTGAAATGCAACGTAGGATTTCCTTTGAAAACCTTGAGCTTGAGGCAACACAGCTCGGAATGCGCAAAATGGAGAAAAGCAACGTAACCTACATAAGGGTGAACGATACGGATAAGGCCGTGGCGGGTGACGGAAACGTGTTGCCTGCACAGGAATAAATAGGGCGGTTCGGTTAATATATTATCAGTGTGGTACAATCCGCAGTGTGTAAAGCTTGGGCTGTTATGCACAGTGTGGGTTGTATTACTTGAATTTTGAGCTACTACAGACGGGGAGGCGGAGCATTTGGCCGTTAAGCTAAACAAATTAATGCTTTCGAGAAGCTTAAAGGTAATGATAGCGCTTATAACGGCGCTTTCGGTTGTTTCTGCCGTAAGCCTTGTAAACATAATGGTAATTAACGGCGAAAAATATAAAAGTGATGCCTCAAGGCAACAGCTTTACGACAGCCTTGTGACTGCCCCGCGCGGGGATATTTACGATAGAAATATGCAGGTGCTTGCCACAAGCTCATCTGCCTGGACGGTTTACATCACTCCAAACGGAATAAAAAAGCTTAAAAGCGCAACGGAAGCCGAAACGGTTAAAAAAACCATAGCCGAAGGTCTTTCGGAAATACTCGGAGTTGATTATGAAACGGTTTACGGATATACCGAAAAAAATTCGTATTACGTTATTGTAAAAAAGAAAATAGAGAAAGCTACAGCCGACAAGGTAAGAGAATTTATTCTTGAAAACGAGGAGCTTGAGCTTTCACAGTATATAGGACTTGATTCTACCACCAAGCGGTATTACCCGAACGGGAATTTGGCTTCGGTGGTGTTGGGCTTTGTGGGGTCAGATGACCAGGGCCTTTCCGGGCTTGAAAGCTATTATGACAATGAGCTTACGGGTGTTGCGGGGCGTGTGGTTGCCGCGAAGAATGCCGCGGGAACCGATATGCCGTTTTCTTACGAAAAGGTTGAAAGCGCCGTTAAGGGCGGTTCGCTTGTTTTAACACTTGACAGCTATGTGCAGTACACGGCAGATAAATATCTTGAAGCCGCGATAGAGGCTAACAAAATAGCCGAGCGCGGTGCTGCCGTTGTTATGAATGTTAATACCGGCGCCATACTTGCAATGTCGATTAAGGGTGATTTCGACCCCAATTCACCCTTTGAGCTTTCGACGGAGGATGCCGCAACCGTTGAGCAAATAGAAAACGAGGAAGAAAAGCAGGCCAAAAAAACCGAGCTTTTAAACAGGCAGTGGCGAAACAAGGCTGTTTCGGACACGTATGAGCCGGGCTCTGTTTTTAAGGCGGTTACCGCCGCAATTGCAATAGAAGAAAATTTGGTTAATAAGGAATCGAGCTTTTTTTGCAGCGGTCACGCAACGGTTTCGGGGCAGAATTACCACTGTCACAAGGTGGGCGGTCACGGCTCGCAAAAGCTTATGCAGGCAATTTCAAATTCCTGTAACCCCGCATTCATAACCATAGGACAGTTAGTGGGTGTGGGCACCTTTTCAAAGTATTTCAAGGCATTCGGATTTACCGAAAAAACCGGCATAGATTTACCGGGCGAGGCCTCATCAACCTACCACAGTGAGGAAAAAATGGGGCCTGTTGAGCTTGCTTCATCCTCCTTTGGGCAAACCTTTAACGTAACGCCAATGCAGCTTATGGCGGCTGTTTCGGCAACAATAAACGGCGGCTACCTTGTTCAGCCGCACATTGTGGAAAAAATTCTCGATGAGAACGGCAAGGTAAAAAAAACCGTTTCCGCGGCGGCAAAGCGTCAGGTTATTTCGGAAAGCACTTCAAGCACAATGCGTGAGCTTTTGAACTACGTTTCCGAAAACGGTGCTAAAAATTCACTTGTGGCAGGCTATAATATAGGTGCCAAAACCGGAACCTCGCAAAAGGTTTCAAAAATACTGCAAACGGGGGATAAAAGCCTTTATATAGGCTCCTGTATAACGGTTGCTCCGATAGAAAGCCCCGAAATTGCGGTTTTTGTTATGCTTGACGAGCCGAAGGGTGACCAGTACTACGGCGGCATTATTTCGGCACCTGTAAATTCACAAATAATGGCGGATATACTGCCTTACCTCGGTTATGAGCCCAGCTATACGGATGAGGAGCTTCGTGAGCTTTCGGTCACCGTGCCCGATGCCGTAGGTTCTGAAATTGCCGAGGCAAAGAGCAAAATTACCGCTGCCAAGCTTAATTGCAAGCTTGTGGGTAACGGTGAAAGGGTTGTAAAGCAGCTACCCGAGGCGGGTAGCAAGATTACCTCGGGCGGAGTGGTTATACTTTATACCGAGGCCGAAGAAGCCGCCGCACAGGTAACGGTGCCGGATTTCAGAGGGCTTAAAGCAACCGAGGCAAACACCGCCGCGGCAAATGCGGGCGTGAATATAGAATTTTCGGGCAATACCGGCGGCAGTCTTACCGCTTACAAGCAGAGCATTGAAGCGGGAATACAGGTTGAAGCCGGAACGGTTGTGACGGTGTATTTCAGTGATAACAATGTAGTTGACGGGTAGTATAATATATGTATGCTATACCTTTTTCAGGGAGGAAAAATGAAGCTAAAAGAGTTGATTAAAGCGGGCGGAGCATTAGGTGAGACGGAAATTACGGGAATAACCTGTGATTCACGCAATGTAAGCCCCGGATATTTGTTTGTGTGCATTAAGGGTACTGCCTCGGACGGCCACGATTATGCGGCCGCTGCCGTTCGGGCGGGCGCCGCTGTTGTGGTGGCAGAGCACGATGTGGGACTTGAAAATCAAATAATACTGCCCGATACACGCGCGGCCTATGCCGATGCCTGTGCCGAGTGGTTCGGCCGCCCTGCCGACGGGCTTCATCTGCTTGCGGTAACCGGCACAAACGGAAAAACCTCGGTCACCTATATGCTCAAGGCCATTCTCGAAAAGGCCGGCTTTAAGGTTGGGCTTATAGGCACAATACAAAATATGATCGGCAATGAAATAATTGCGGCGCACAACACCACGCCCAATGCATATGAGCTTAATTCACTTTTTTCGCTTATGCGTGCAAAGGGGTGCACACACGTTATAATGGAGGTTTCCTCTCACGCGCTTGATCAGAGCAGGGTATACAGGTTGAGCTTTGACGTTGCCATGTTCACCAATTTAACGCAGGACCACCTTGATTACCACAAAACAATGGATAATTACTTCAATGCGAAGAAAAAGCTCTTTAAAATGTGCAAAATTGCGGTTGTAAACAGCGACGACTCATATGCGGAAAGACTGCTTGCGGATTTAAGCTGTAAGGCGGTAACCTACTCGGCGGGGGATAATTCAACCTACAGCGCAAAGGGCATTAATTTCAAGCCTGCCTCTGTGGACTACGAATTTGTGAGTGACAGTGACATTGCCCACATAAAGGTAAACACGGGCGGTCGCTTCACGGTTTACAATTCGCTTTGCGCGGCCGTGTGTGCCGTGGAAATCGGCATACCCCTGAAAACCGTTTCTGCGGCGCTTTCGGAAATAGAGGGCGTTAAGGGCAGGGCGGAAAGTGTTCCCACCGGCAGAGATTTTCACATTGTTATAGACTATGCACACACACCCGACGGTCTTAAAAACATTCTCTCCACATTCCGTGAGTGCGAAAAAAACAGGCTTATAGTGCTGTTTGGTTGCGGCGGCGACCGCGATAAAACCAAGCGCCCCATAATGGGTGAAATTGCGGAGCACTTTGCCGATTACGTTATTGTTACAAGCGATAACCCGCGCAGTGAGGAGCCGCGCGCCATTATCGACGATATTCTTGTGGGTATGCGTGACAGCAGAACCCCCTACAAGGTTATAGAAAACCGAATTGAGGCAATTAAATATGCCGTATCCATTGCCGCCCGCGGTGATATAATCGTGCTGGCCGGCAAGGGACACGAAACCTACCAGATTTTAAGGGACGGCACAATTCACCTTGATGAACGTGAAATTGTGGCAGAGGCACTTAAAGCCAAGCCGGTTTAAAGCCTTGTGATTTTTTAACGGCACGGCGGAAAGGAACGGATATAAAAGATGAGAGATTTTACTTCCCTTGCGGCGGCTCTCGTTGCATTCGGTGTAACGGCGGGCTCGGGCTTTTTTGTTATTCCCTATTTAAAAAAGCTTAAATTCGGGCAGACTATATTGGACATAGGCCCAAAGTGGCACAAGGAAAAGCAGGGAACCCCTACAATGGGTGGCGTTATGATAATTCTCGGGGTGCTTTTGTCACTCGGTATTGCTTTTGCTTTTTCAGCTGCCTCAGACGGACGCTTTAATGCCGAGCTGCACACACCTTACCGACTTTCGACTTTTCTTTCGGGTGTTTTAATGGCACTCGGTATGGCGGCAATCGGGTTTATGGATGATTACATTAAGGTTGTTAAAAAACGTAATTTAGGGCTTACAGCACGCCAAAAAACATTTTTGCAGCTGCTTGTGGCGGCGGCCTACCTCGCCTCACTTTGCCTTTCGGGAATGAAAACCACCACAATACCCTTTATAGGAGATATTGATATTACGAGTGGTGCCGGCCTGCTGTTTTGGCCGGTTGCACTGATTTTCGTTTACGGCTTTACAAATGCGGTAAATCTTACCGACGGAATAGACGGCCTTGCTTCTTCCGTAACACTTGTGGCGGCCTGCGCCTTTATGCTGGCTTCGGGCTTTCTTTACAACAGCACCGTGAACACCCTTTCTGCGGCCCTTGCGGGTGCCTGCTGCGGCTTTATTGTTTGGAATTCAAAGCCGGCAAAGGTGTTTATGGGGGATACCGGCTCAATGTTTTTGGGCGGTATGGTGGTTGCGCTTTCCTTCGGAATCGAGCGCCCTGTACTGCTGCTGCTCATCGGCATAACCTATCTTTCAGAGGCTCTTTCGGATGTTATTCAGGTGGCCTATTACAAGCGCACCAAAAAGCGCATATTTAAAATGGCACCGCTTCACCACCACTTTGAAATGTGCGGCTGGTCGGAGCAAAAAATAGTTCTTGTTTTCTCGGGTGTTACGGCACTCGGCTCTCTTGCGGCACTGCTGCCGATTATTTTCAACAAATAAATTTCGGAGGAAATGCAAATGTCTGTTGCCGCCGTTAAAAAGCCCAAAGCGGTTCAAAGAATTGATATAACCTTTCTTTCGCTTTTGCTCATATTACTTACAATAGGGCTTGTTATGCTGTTTTCGGCAAGCTATGCCTATTCCTACGAGTATTACGGCAACAGCTATAAGTTTATAAGCCGTCAGGCGGCGTTTGCGGCTGTCGGTGTTGCCGTGATGCTTATAATTTCAAAAATCGACTACCATATTTGGAGAAAATTTGCGTGGCTTCTTTATGTTGCCGCTGTCGGTATGCTGGCATTTGTTAAAATAATGCCGCCGATGGTAAAGGGAATGGCTGTTAAACGCTGGATAGTTATAGGCCCCATTAATTTTCAACCCTCCGAGGTTGCCAAATTTGCCGTAATTTTGCTTTTTTCATCCCTTATTGCCGCAAATCACAAGCAAATGAAAAGCTTTAAATTCGTTTGCTTTTTGGTGGTGCTTTTGGCAGTGCCCTGTGCGCTTGTTGTGGTGGAAACGCACCTTTCGGCAACCCTGCTTATATTTATCATAGGCATTGTTTTGCTTATAGTGGGCGGTCTTCAAAAAAGGTATATATTCGGCGGTCTTTGCGCAGGTGCGGTCGGCGCAATACTTGCAGTGGTAACAGGCGTCATAGGCTACGGCTCCGACCGTATAAAATATTGGCTCGACCCGTGGGCTGATGCTAAGGGGCTCGGCTTTCAAACAATACAGTCACTCTTGGCAATCGGCTCGGGAGGAATTTTGGGCAGAGGAATTGGTCAGTCACGGCAAAAATACCTGTGGCTGCCGGAGCCTCATAACGATTTTATTTTTGCCATTGTTTGCGAGGAATTGGGGCTTATCGGCGCTGTTGCAATTATATTGCTTTTTTGCCTGCTTGTGTGGCGCGGCTTTACAATAGCTATGCGCGCACAGGATAAGTTCGGTTCACTTTTGGCACTTGGACTTACCTTTCAGGTGGGGCTTCAGGCCATGCTTAATATATGGGTTGTTACAAACACAATTCCCAACACGGGAATAAGCCTGCCGTTTTTCAGCTACGGCGGCACATCATTGCTGATTCTTTTGGCCGAGATGGGAATTGTGCTTTCGGTTTCTCGCGGTGCGAGTATAGAAAAAGGCTGAAGGGAGCAGATTAGCTTTGAAAATTTTATTTGCGGGCGGAGGAACAGCCGGTCACATAAATCCCGCGCTTGCCATTGCGGGGTACATTAAGGAAAGACACCCCGATGCCGAGATTTCCTACATCGGCACGGCCGAAAAGCTTGAAGCAAGGCTTGTGCCCGCGGCCGGCTACAGCTTTCACACCATAAAGGTTGCGGGCTTTAAACGCAGCCTGTCACTGAAAAGCACGGCGGAAAACTTAAAGGCGGTTAAGCTTGCGGTTACCGCCTCGGCCGATTCAAGGCGGCTTTTAAAGGAGCTTTCGCCCGATATTGTTGTGGGCACGGGCGGTTATGTGAGCGGACCGGTGCTTAAGGCCGCCGAGCGTATGGGGCTTAAAACCGCAGTGCATGAGCAAAATGCATATCCCGGTGTTACAACAAAAATGCTCGCGCGCGGTGCCGACCGCGTTATGCTTGCCATGCCCGAGGCGGAAAAATACCTGAACTGCGGCAAAAAGCCGATAATTACGGGCAACCCCGTTCGCGGTGAGCTTTTGCGCATTTCGCGGGATGAGGCGCGCAAAAAGCTCGGAATAGGGGATAAGCCGCTTCTGCTCTCGTTTGGCGGCTCACTCGGGGCAAGAAGAATTAACGAGGCGGTTGCCGCCTTGATACGTAAGCACGGTGCCGACGGTGAATTTTACCACATACACGCCGCGGGCAGTGCCGGCTACGGCAAAATGCTTGAGGAGCTTTCCGATGTTAGGCTTTCGGAATTTACCGATTTGCGTGAATATATAGAGGATATGGAGGTTTGCATGGCGGCGGCGGATTTGGTCATTTGCAGAGCCGGTGCAATAACCTTAAGCGAGCTTTGCTGCTGCGGCAAGCCCTCGGTTTTAATACCGTCGCCCTATGTTGCTGAAAATCACCAATATCATAACGCGCTGACACTAAAAAGGGCGGGCGCGGCACAGCTTCTCGAAGAAAAGGATTTAACGGGTGAAAGCCTTACGGAAGCGGTGGAGGGCTTGATTTTCAACAAGCCGAGGCTTGAAAAAATGAGCAATGCGGCAAAAAGCATTGCAATACCCGATGCTACAGAGCGAATTTATAAGTCTTTAATGGAATTATATACACAGGCGTGACAATTTCCGCGCCCCTGCATAGTATGAACTGTGATTGACAGTTTTGGTGTGAGAGGGTGCGGAAATGGCGAAAATAGTTATTGAGGGCGGAAAAAGGCTTTCGGGCAAGCTGCGTGTGCAAGGTGCAAAAAACAGCGTTTTGCCTGTACTTGCGGGCACATTGCTTTGCCGAGGAGAATGCACGGTACATAGCTGCCCAAAGCTTTCGGACGTATATACCTCTGTGAAAATTCTTGAGCATTTGGGCTGTAAATGCTCCCTTTCGGGGGAAACAGCCGTTGTTAATTCCGCTGTGCTTACCGAGTGCGACATTCCCGATGAGCTTATGCGTGAGATGCGTTCCTCCGTGGTTTTTACGGGTGCGGTAATAGGGCGTATGGGCAGGGCTGTAATCAGCAGCCCGGGTGGATGTGAATTGGGTCCGAGACCAATTGACCTGCATTTATCCGCGCTTGAAAAAATGGGAGTAACCGTAACGGAGCGCCACGGTTTTTTATATTGCACTGCCGAAAACGGTCTGCACGGTGCCGAAATTAACCTCGGATTTCCGAGCGTGGGTGCTACCGAAAACATAATTTTGGCGGCCGCAACGGCGGCGGGCACAACGGTTATTCACAATGCGGCAAGAGAACCGGAAATAAGCGACCTTGCCGATTTTTTAAATTCGGCCGGTGCCGAAATTTACGGTTGCGGGTCCGATACGGTGTACATACACGGTGTTGAGCGACTGGGCTCGGCAGAGCACACCGTTATACCGGACAGAATTGCAGCCGCAACCTATATGGCCTGCGCAGCGGTAACGGGCGGAAGCATATGTCTTGAACGCATTATGCCCTCGCATATGGCCTCGGTGCTGTGGCTTTTTAGAGAGTGCGGGTGTGAAGCGGCTGTAGGCAGCGGTACTGTTACCCTTAAAGCACCCGAAAGACTAAAGCGCATACCGATGCTGAGAAGCCTTGTTTACCCCGGCTTCCCGACGGATGCCGGCCCTATTGCCGTGGCAATGCTTTCGGTGGCGGAGGGAACCTCGGTTTTTTCGGAAAGCATTTTTGAAAACCGTTACCGCTATACCGATGAGCTTGTGCGCTTCGGCGCGAAAATCAAAACAGAGGGCAGAACCGCTGTTATAGAGGGGGTGCCTGAGCTTTCTGGTGCTGTTGCCAGAGCAACCGATTTGCGCGGCGGCGCGGCACTTACGGTTGCGGCGCTGTGTGCACACGGACGGAGCGAAATAGGGGATATACACCACATAGAGCGCGGCTATGACGGAATTACCGAAAGGCTGAGCAGGCTCGGTGCGGAAATTCGGCTTGAGAGGTGAAAAAATCTTGAAAAATAACATAACAGAGGATGAATTTTTAAAAAAGCGCAGGCAACGGCAAAGAAAAATACGACGGCGCAGAATAAAGCTGACCCTGCTGCTTTTGCTGATTGCGGCGGTTATAACGGGCGCACTGCTTTCGGTAACGGTGTTTTTTAAAATAGAGGTGCTCACTTCCGAGGGGAGTAAAAGGTACACGGAGGAGCAGGTAATCGCGGCCGCAGGCATAAGCGAGGGGGATAACCTGATTATAGCCTCTGTCAATGAGGAAAGGCTTAAAAGCAGTCTGCCGTATATAGGCGAGGTAAAGCTTGTGCGCAAGTTGCCGAACAGACTTACAATAAAGGTAAGCGATGCCGCCGCACGTGTTTGCCTTTGCTTTGAAGAAAAGTATTATCCCGCAAGTGCAGAGGGGCGCTTACTTGAGTGCCTTGATGAATGTCCAGACGGCCTGCCGACGGTGTATGTAAAGCTTGTGTCGCCCAAGGTCGGAAAAATATGTGAGCTTTCAAATGAGAATGACGGGGAGACTGTTAAACAGCTTTTTGAAATTACGGGCGAAAAATCAATCGGTATTGATAAGGTTGATGTGACGGATTCGCTTTCAATAAGCTTTACCGCCGAGGGACGGTTTGAAGTAAGCCTCGGAACCTCAAATTACACAGAGGGCAAGCTTGCTCATTTGGCGGGTATGATTAAAAATATTGACCCCTCTGCCACAGGTAAAATAGATTTGAGTATGTGGGCACCCGACAACACCGAGGGCAGCTTTGTTTCTGCGGCAGCTAAGTAGTGTAAAAGGGAAGACACCCGTGAAATTTTTATTCATCGGCAGGTTGTTTCGGTCTGATTTTATTGTCTGATTGCGGCCGAAAATCAAAAAACGAAAAAAAATTACAAAAATGTAATAAAAGTGTTGAAATTTAAAAAAAGATATGTTATTATCTATAAGTGAATAGCAATATAGTATCTACATTTACATAAATACGGAGGAATTGAAATGCCATTTGAAGTAGCAGAAGAACAAGAGACTGTTGTGCAAATTAAAGTAGTAGGCGTCGGCGGAGGCGGCGGTAATGCCGTGAACCGCATGGTTGATGCCGGTGTTCGCGGAGTTGAATTTATCGCAATTAATACCGATAAGGCAGCTCTTATAAAATCCAAGGCCAATCAGAAAATTCAAATAGGTGAAAAAACCACATCCGGTATGGGTGCGGGCGGTAACCCCGATAACGGCAGGGCCGCCGCAGAGGAATCACGTGATGAAATCACTGCCGCTATCCGCACGGCTGATATGATATTTATTACCGCAGGTATGGGCGGCGGAACAGGCACGGGTGCAGCACCTGTTGTTGCTTCCATTGCAAAGGAGCTTGGCATACTTACCGTAGGTATTGTTACAAAGCCCTTCGGCTTTGAGGGCAAAAAGCGTATGACACAGGCCGAGTCCGGCATTGCCGCACTCAGAGAATGTGTTGACAGCTTGGTTGTTATCCCCAATGAGCGCCTTAAGTATGTTTCCGAGCAGAAAATTACATTTAAAAATGCTTTCGATATTGCCGATGACGTTCTTCGTCAGGGTGTTCAGAGCATTTCCGAGCTTATTAATGTTACCGCACTTGTTAACCTTGACTTTGCGGATGTCAGGTCCATTATGGCGGATGCCGGCTATGCACACATGGGTGTGGGTGTTGCCACAGGCCGTGATAAGGCCGAGCAGGCGGCACGTGCGGCAATCAGCAGTCCCCTTATCGAAACCTCTATGGATAATGCCCGCGGTGTTATCATCAGCATCACCGGTTCGGACGATATAGGTCTTGAAGAAGTTGAGCTTGCTTCCTCCATCATTTCCGATATGGCTCATCCGGATGCTACCATTATTTGGGGTGCTCAGCTTGATGATACTCTTGAGGATACCATTCGTGTTACTGTTGTTGCAACCGGCCTGGGTGATGACAAGAAGGATGATAAGAGCAATGACCTTGCTTCACTCCTCGGTGGCTCCTCGGCCGATGATGATGAGAGCTATACCGATGTTATAAGCTTCTTCAAGAAGGATTAAGCACGGTATTTGCCGAGCCTGTAAATTACGGAATTTTAATTACGTGCCGCCCGATTGCCCCAAAAAGGCTCGGTTGCGGCACGTTTTATATCATCTACGGTATTATAAAGCGGCTTTGTGCCGATAAATGCGGTAAATCGATTTGTTGATACGGCGACAAATAAGTCACTTTACAGACATAAATACAACGAAAATGGATGGTTACGAATATGAAAAGTGAAGCAGAGCAAATGGCCGTTCTGTTCGGCAAATTTTTCGATTGTCACAAGAAAATGCTGCAAAGCGTTTCAAAACGCAGCGGAACCTCACCCGAGGTGGCCGAATATCTTTTATGCCTTTTCGACGGCAGGGCGATTTCGGGCACAGACTTGCCGCAATCGCTTGCGGAAGGCGGTCTTGCGGTGCTTGGTGACAGCGGTGAAGCGGTGCTTACGGGTAAGGGCGCAATTCTCGCAAAATCAATGAGTGCGGCGCGTGCAAAGTTTACCGAAACACTTCTTTCGGGAATAACACCGGAGCAGCGATTTGTACTGTTAAGCACGCTTGAGAGGATAATAATTAACGGGGAAAAAGAATAAAATATTAACAATAATTTAATTTTTAAAAACCGCTATTGACTTTTCCTGATTTTCGATTAAAATATATATGTAACAGGAAAAAAACCGTACTTTGTGGGTTCTTTTTCCCGCGTAGATTTTCAGTTTGGAGGAATTTTGTTATGAAAATTAAACCTTTGGCGGATAATGTCGTTATCAAGGCGACCGAAGCTGAGGAAACAACCAAAAGCGGAATTGTTTTAACCTCGGCCGCAAAGGAAAAGCCGCAGGTTGCGGTTGTGGTGGCAGTTGGCCCCGGCGGAACGGTAGACGGTAAGGAAATCGTAATGTCCGTTAAAGAGGGCGATAAGGTTATCGCCGCAAAATATTCGGGCACCGATATTAAAATTGACGGTGAGGAATATACAATACTTCATCAGTCTGATATTTTGGCAATTGTCGAATAACGGAGGTTTTATTTATGGCTAAGAATATAGTTTTCGGTGAAGAAGCAAGAAAGTCATTGCAGGCGGGCGTTGATAAGCTTGCCGATGCCGTTAAGGTTACTTTGGGACCCAAGGGCAGAAATGTTGTTTTGGATAAAAAGTACGGTTCACCCCTTATCACTAACGACGGTGTAACCATTGCAAAGGAAATTGAGCTTGACGATCCCTTTGAGAATATGGGCGCACAGCTTGTTAAAGAGGTTTCGGTAAAAACCAACGATGCCGCAGGTGACGGCACAACCACAGCCACGGTGCTGGCTCAGGCACTTATAAACGAGGGTATGAAGAACGTTGCCGCAGGTGCTAACCCCATGGTTGTTAAAAAGGGTATTTCCGCTGCAACAAAGGCTGCTATTGATACAGTAATCGCTAATTCACAGAAGGTGAGCGGCAGTGATGATATTGCGCGTGTTGCAACCGTTTCCTCGGGAGATGAGGTTATCGGTAAGCTTATTGCCGAGGCTATGAGCAAGGTTACAGCCGACGGTGTAATTACAGTTGAGGAGTCCAAAACGGCCGAAACCTATTCCGAGGTTGTTGAGGGTATGCAGTTTGACCGCGGCTATATCACACCCTATATGGTAACGGATTCCGACAAAATGGAAGCCGTGCTTGATGATGCACTTATTCTTATTACCGATAAGAAGATTTCCAACATTCAGGA
>CAZKUO010000026.1:0-2295 GCA_964555975.1 uncultured Ruminococcus sp.
CCTTAATGTTTATGAAAATATAGCCTTCGGGCTGCGGGTTAAAAAAAGGCCCGAAAAAGAAATTCGGGAAAAGGTTGCGGAAATGCTGAAGCTTGTAAGCCTTACGGGCTTTGAAAAGCGGCATATAGATACCCTTTCGGGCGGTCAGCAGCAGCGTGTTGCAATTGCACGTGCCATTGCCAACCACCCGAAGGTGCTTTTGCTTGATGAGCCGCTTGCAGCCCTTGATTTAAAGCTTCGCAAGGATATGCAAAAGGAGCTTAAAAAAATTCAGCGCCAGTTGGGGATTACCTTTGTTTTCGTAACGCACGATCAGGAGGAAGCCCTTACCATGTCCGACCGGGTTGTGGTTATGGACGGCGGAAAAATTCAGCAGGTGGGCACCCCACAGGATATATACAATGAGCCGAAAAATGCTTTTGTTGCGGACTTTATAGGTGAATCCAACATTGTTGACGGAATTATGCGGCGTGACCTTTTTGTTGAATTTTCGGGGCAGGGCTTTGAATGTCTCGATAAGGGCTTTGCCGAAAATGAGGCGGTGGATGTTGTTGTTCGCCCTGAGGATGTTGACATTGTTTCCCCCGAAAAAGGAATGCTTTGCGGCACGGTTACCTCGGTTGCCTTTTTGGGTGTGCATTATGAAATAATTGTGGATATAGGCGGCTTTAAGTGGATGATTCAAACCACCGATGAGCATTTCACGGGAGATAAGGTAGGGCTTTTTATAGAGCCGGATGCCATTCACATTATGAAAAAATCCGAGTACTCCGGGCTTTACGGCGACTATTCCTCCTACAGTGAGGAATTGGAGCACCTTTCCGACATAAGCGAGGAGGAATAGGCTGTGAATAAAAAAAGCTTCGGCAGCAGGCTTGTTGCCGCCCCCTATATAGTTTGGTCGGCAATCTTTATTGTGGTGCCGCTGTTTATAATGCTGTATTTTGCTTTTACGGATAAAAGCGGGGCCTTTTCCCTTTCAAACATAAGCGCAATCGGGCAATACAAAAAAGCATTCGGAATTTCGGTGCTTTACGCTCTTATTGCCACCCTTATTACCCTCATTTTGGCCTACCCCATGGCCTACTGTATGACAAGGCTTAAAATTTCCTCACAGAGAATGCTTTTTATAATCGTTATGATTCCGATGTGGATGAACTTTCTCATCCGCACCTATTCCTGGATAACGATACTTGCCAACACAGGCCTTATAAACACCCTTTTAAAGGCACTCGGCTTGAAGCCGCTGAGGCTTATAAACACCCCGGGAGCCGTTATTCTCGGTATGGTTTACGATTTTATTCCGTATATGATAATGCCTATATACTCGGTCATGTCCAAGCTTGACAAATCCTTGCTTGAGGCCGCCGAGGATTTGGGCTCAAATGCCTTTGAGCGGTTTAGGCGGGTTATTTTCCCGCTTACGAAATCGGGGGTAATTTCTGGCATAACCATGGTTTTTGTGCCCTCTGTCAGCACCTTTTACATTTCTCAAAAGCTGGGCGGCAATAAAACCATGCTTATTGGGGACACTATAGAGTATTTCTTCAATCTCGGCCCCGATTATTACAATATTGCCTCTGCCCTCTCCCTTATGCTGATGCTTATGATACTTGTTTGTATGTTTATTATGAACCGATTTTCGGCCGATGATGACGGGGGTGTGTTGATGTGAAAACGCTGTCCCGCATTTACGTTGCGCTTATAGTGCTGTTTCTTTACGCTCCCGTTGCCGTGATGGTGGTGTTTTCCTTTAATTCCTCAAGCAGTGTTTGGGTAATGCAGGGCTTTTCCACCCGTTGGTACGAGGGACTTGTGAACAACACCGCCATGATGACCGCCCTGCGCCACACGCTTGTTATAGCGGTGCTTTCCGCCGCCCTTTCAACCGTGCTCGGCACGGCGGCGGCAGTGGGAATAACCTCACTCAGACGAAAGTTTACCGAAAAAGCGGTTATGTCCGTAACACAGATACCTATGATGAACGCCGATATTGTTACCGGCATATCGCTTATGCTGCTTTTCATTTTTGCGGGCAAGCTGTTGGGGCTCAACGAATCCCTCGGCTTTTTCACGGTTTTGGCGGCACACATAACCTTTAATCTGCCCTATGTTATTCTTTCGGTAATACCGCGTCTTAAGCAAATCGACCCGCACCTGCCCGAGGCCGCAATGGATTTGGGCTGCACGCCGTTTAAGGCCTTTTTCAAGGTTATTATTCCCTCAATTTCAACCGCAATAGCCACCGGCTTTATAATGGCGTTTACACTGTCGCTCGATGATTTTGTTATAAGC
>CAZKUO010000026.1:2305-24714 GCA_964555975.1 uncultured Ruminococcus sp.
CCAAACTCTGCCGATTTTGATTTACACTATGACCAAAAAAACCGTCACACCCGATACCTACGCGCTTTCAACCATTATTTTTATAACGGTTTTTGTTCTTTTGGTTATTTACAATATGCTTCAAACCAAGAGCGAGAAAAAAGCTTTGAAAAAAGAGAGGATTTAGATAAATGAAAAAAATTGCTTTACTGCTTACACTTTTAATAACGGTTTCGGCCGTGCTTTCGGGCTGCGGCTATGAATATAAGGAGCTGAGCTTCCGCTCCGATTTTGACAAAAGCCTTGAGGGAACCACGCTCACGGTATATAACTGGGGCGAATACTTACCCATGGGTGAGGAAGGCGCAATGGACGTAAACCGGGAATTTGAGCGCCTCACGGGCATAAAGGTGAATTATTTAAACTATGTGAGCAACGAAACCATGTATTCCCAGCTCAAAAGCGGCGGTGTCAGCTATGATATTATAATCCCCTCCGATTATATGATTGAGAGGCTCATAAGCGAGGATATGCTGCAAAAAATAGATACCTCGGCAATTTCAAATTACGACCTTATAGCCGATGAGTATAAAAATCTTTATTTCGATGAGAACAACGAATACAGCGTTCCCTATAACGTGGGTATGGTTGGCATTGTTTACAACAAAAAGCTCACGGGGGATGATATTGAGCATTCCTGGAACGTGCTGTGGGACGAAAAATATAAGGATATGGCCCTTAATTTCGATAATCCGCGTGATGCCTTTTTGAGTGCCCAAATGCTTTTGGGTCAGGACCCAAACACAACCGACAAGGACGAATGGAAAGCCGCGGCCGACAAATTAAAGCAGGGTAAGGCAAATCTGCAATCCTATGTTATGGATGAAATTTTCAGCAAAATGGAAACGGGCGAAGCCTCGGTTGCCCCTTATTACGCCGGCGATTGCCTTACAATGATGGAAATTAACAAGGACCTTGACTTTTTCTACCCGACAGAGGGCACAAATATTTTTGTGGATTCGATATGTATTCCAAAAAATGCAAAAAATGTTCAGGCGGCTTTAATGTATATAAACTTCCTGCTTGAGCCGGAGGTAGGCACCGCAATTGCCGAGGAAATAGGCTATGCCTCCCCGAATACGGCAGTGATAAACAATAAGGATTATTGCTACTATCAAAATAAAATACTTTATCCCGATGACGGCGATATGCCCAAGGTGTTTTATTACCACGATATAGACAGTGAAATAAGAACCTATTACGACACGCTTTGGAGCGAAATTAAGCTTTACTGATTTTACGACCCGATGAATAAATCATCGGGTTCCTTTATTTTGCATCCGACATAATAATGCAAAAGAATTTCCTTAAAATTGCTACCCTGCTTTGCCATACACCGCGCTCCGTATTGGCTCATACCCACACCGTGCCCGTAGCCGCGCACGGTAAAGGTAAAGCCGCCCTCGGTAAATTCAACCTCGAAATTCAATGAACGAAGTTCAAGCGCGGCACGTACCTGTGCCCCCGTCACTTCACGCCCGCAAAGCTTAAGGCTTAAAACAGCGCCGCTCCCGCTGCGCTTAAAATCGGAAAAATAATTTTGCGGCTCCCCTGTAAATTCACACACCGATTTCAGCCTTTCGCAAAGCTCGGCCGTGCTTAACGAAACGCGCGAAATATACTCCGGAGCAAGCAAATCGCCGGGGCTTGCAACAGCCTGTAAATACGGTCTGTCGCCGCCCCAAATATCCGCGCTGCTTTCCGTCCTACCGGAAGAAATTGCGTGATAAACCGCCGTAATCGGCTCGTTTTCATAGGTCACCGTGATCCCGCTTACCTCGGAAATAATCCTGCGGAGCTTTTTAACATATTCATCTGCGCCCATTCCCCACCCTGCTCGGGCCTCGGCCTCGGTAATAAAGGCCTGGTCGGTGCTGCTGTCGGTGGTTAAATCGTAATCCTTTTCGGCGTTGTCTGCCCGCTTTCGGCAGGCAAGAGTATATGCCGCAACCGCCTGTGCTTTAAGTGCCTCATCACCGTAAAGCAGCGGCATTTCGGCCGCCACAACCCCGAAAATATAATCCTCGGCACTCATAACCGTAACCTTTTCGGTTGAAGCATCATATATTCTGAAAGTATCCTTGCGGCCTGCGGGCATTTCCGATTTAAAAAGCTTTATCACCTGCGTTGCTTCGGCACCGCTGCTTTTTAAGCCCACAAGCGGAAAAATAAGCATTGCCGCCAAAACGGCAAGCGCGCAGCATAGAATGTTTTTCACCCTTTACAGCCCCCGAGATATAAATTAATTGACTTTTTTACCTTTGAGCGGTAAAATTACCAAAGAATACTTTGTCCAATAAAACTATATGCATCCGCATTTGATTTAATGTTATTCGGAGTGTGAACATATTGAAATTCAAAAAGCTTCTTTTCTTTTTTTACATTGCCCTGTCGGCCTCGGTTTTAATGCGACTTGTTCAGCTTAATTTTACAATTGAGCAAAAAACAGGCTTTTTTACAGCCGAAAACAGTCACTTCGGCATTTATTTGTTGCTGTTAATAGTTGCCGCCTGCGCTTCAACCGCAATTCTCTGCTTTACAACCCACCGCTCCCCCGAGCACCCGCCCAAAAGGAGCGTTTCGGTGGGCGTTGCGGCCTTTTTTTCGGCGGCGCTTACCGCGGCGGAGGTTTTTTTTGAAACCTTTGCGGGCACCGTGCCCGATTGGCAGGCCACGGTGCTTACACTTGCAGGTGCCGCAACGGTTGTATTTTTTGTTGCTTATGGGGTGAGCCTTATTTCGGATTTTGCCCTGCCCCCGCTTGCAACCGCCGTTCCCGTAATTTATTTTATTGCAAGAATAATTTGCGTTTTCACATCAATTTCTTCACTTGCGCTTATTTCGGATAATTTGCTTACTATCGCCGCCTATTGTGCACTGCTGCTGTTTTTTCTTTTCTTCGGCAAGCTTTATAACGGTATTGACCCCGATTTCAATTTCAGAAAGCTTCTCTCTGCGGGGCTTTCCTCGGTTTTGCTTTGCTTTACACAGGGGCTTTCGCACATTTTGTTCAATATAATGATAGGCGGGGGCTACAACCACACAGGGCTACTTTCAAATGCCGCCCTGCTTGTGTACGGCCTTTTTGCCTCGGCCTTTTTGTACTCCTGCTTTTCTGTTAAGGGTTCGGGTGAAGCGGAATGAGAATGCGTAAAAAAAAGCACCTTGAGGAAAGGCTTGAAAACACCTCGGAGCTTCTTTTCATAAGCGACCTTGAGGACAGAAATTTCAACAACGCGGCACTTAACCCCGAATATATTGATTTTGATGAGTGGTTCGGCCGCTCGGCTCCCGTTTTTCTTGAAATAGGCTGCGGCAAGGGCGGCTTTGCGGTGCAGCTTGCAAAGCGCCTGCCGAACGTGAATATAGTTGCGGTGGAAAAGGACGCCAACGTTATTGTAGCCGCCTGCGAAGCGGCGAAAAACGCGGGTCTTACCAATTTGCGCTTTATTAAATGCAGTGCCGAGTATTTACCCAAGTACATACCTCCCCACACCGCAGAGCGCATTTTCCTTAATTTCAGTTGCCCGTTCCCCAAAAATAAATATGCCGTTCACCGCCTTACCCACCGAAAATTTTTGAATATTTACCGCCTGATTATGAAGCCCTACGCCGAAATCCACCAAAAAACCGATAATATGCACTTTTTTGAATTTTCCCTTGAAGAATTTACCGCGGCGGGCTTTGCACTTAAAAATATTTCGCTTGACCTGCACGCCTCGGATTTTGAGGGAAATATAGAAACGGAATATGAGCATAAATTCGCTTCTGCGGGTATGCCGATATACCGTGTTGAAGCCTACCTGCCGAACGGAGAAAACACAAATGACTGATTTTCATATTGAAAAAATCGCCGCGCGCTGTGCCGAATTCGGCATAATGCTTGATAAAGCAACCTCCGAGCGCCTCGGCACCTACGGGAATATGCTGCTTGAATACAATCGGCACATTAATTTAACCGCAATAACCGAGCCCGACGAGGTGCTTTACAAGCACTTCTTGGACTGTATACTGTTTTTTAAAGCCACAGCCCCGAAAAAGGGCGATGCTGTTATAGATGTGGGCACGGGTGCGGGCTTTCCCGGAATGGTGCTTAAAATCGTTCGCCCCGATTTGAAGGTCACCCTGCTTGACAGCTTAAACAAACGCCTTGCCTTTTTGGAGGCCGTAAAAGAAGCTCTGCTGCTCGATGGGGTAACAACGGTGCATATGCGTGCCGAGGATGCCGGCAGAAGCCCGGTACACCGTGAAAAATACGATATTGCCTGTGCGCGTGCGGTAACCGCCATGCCAAAGCTTGCGGAATACTGCCTGCCGCTTGTGAAAAAAGGCGGCCTGCTTGTTGCAATGAAGGGCCCCTCAGCCGCAGAGGAAACAGCCGAGGCTGAAAAGGCAATTCGCCTGCTCGGCGGTGACAGGCCGAAAATTATATGCGAAACCCTTACGGGAAATGAGCAAAGAGCCTTTGTTATTTCCAAAAAAATATCGCAAACCCCGACAGGATACCCCCGTAAGCCAAACGAAATTTCAAAAAAGCCGCTTTAATGCGGCTTTTTTTGTTGTAAAAGGTTTTTTTAGGGCGACCGCTTTTTCTTTACAAAGCACAACCTGTTGTGTAAAATAATTTCAACAACCACAATAAGAAACCGACACTTGGAAGGTTATGGTGATTTAAATTGTATACCCTCTCCGATAAAAAGCTGATTATGCTCCGCCCGCGTGAAATACGCGTTTCCGGAGGGCGGGCGCGCAAAAGCTTTGACGAATACGAGCTGAAGCTGCTCTCCGACAGCATACAGGCAAGCGGAATAATTCAACCCTTGGCGGTAAGGCGCCTTGCAGACGGTCATTACGAGCTGATTTCGGGTGAGCGCCGTCTGCGTGCCGCACTCAAAGCGGGGCTGAGACGGGTGCCCTGCATACTCCACCGGGCAGATGACGAAACCGCCGCCATTTACTCGGTAACCGAAAATCTGCAAAGCAGTGCTCCTAATATATTTGAAGAAGCCGAGGCGCTTAACCTGCTTATAGCGGAATTCGGCATATCCCAATCGGAGGCGGCGGCAAGGCTGGGAATTTCGCAAACGGCGCTTTCAAACAAGCTGCGACTTTTGCGCCTCAGCGACGAGCTGCAAAAAACCGTTCTCTCGGCAGAGCTCACCGAAAGGCACGCACGCGCACTGCTGAGGCTCCCCGAGGAACGCCGCCGTGAAGCACTTAACCGAATTATTGCGGACGGGCTCACGCCGAAGCAGGCCGAGGAATACATATTTGATCTTCTCAACCCCGAATACGGTGTGGAAGAAGCTTGCGACGAACCTGTAAGAAAAATTGCAATAGGCGATATACGCCTTTTTTCCAACAGCCTTTCAAAGCTTGTTTTGACCCTTAAAAACGCAGGCTTCAGCGTGCGAAGCGAAAAATACGAAACCGAAAAGTATATGGAATTTAAGGTTAAAATACAAAAAAGCAGCGACCTGCCTCTCGAAGCGGAGCAGCTTAAAATCTGCTGAAGCGGTGCTCCCCCTGCACCTGTAATTCGGCGGTTTTTAAATATCGGGGCACCGGCGATTTCGTCGGTGCCCCGCTTAGCTGTTTCAAGAAAGTCGCACGGCCTTTGGTTTGTACAAAACCTTTGCCTCCACCTGACGGGGGGTTACGGAAGCCAAGGAATTAGAGACTGCATCATAACTACCGGCAAAGCCTGTAGTTATGATTTCAGCGGCACTTTACGTAAATTTTACAATTCTCACTGCTTTAACAGTGGATTTTTCAAAAGCTATGTGTTATAATAGCCGTAAAAAGCGTTAATATGCAAGGAGGTAGGCCTTTACTTGGGCAATAAATACAAAACTCTGTTTTCCAACACTTTGCTTATAAGCTTGGGTACCTTCGGCTCTAAAATCCTTGTTTTTTTTATGGTTCGTTTTTACACGGGCTATATGTCTCCCGAGGATTACGGCACGGCCGACCTTATTACCCAAACAGCCAATCTGCTTTTCCCGATAATCTCACTCGGAATAACCGACGGTGTGTTTCGCTTTGCGTTAGACGGTGAAAAGGGGCGACGAAGCATTTTTACCGCGGGCTTTGCGGTTATAACGGCGGGCTCACTTTTGTTTATCCCGATTATCCCGTTGCTCAGATCCGTTGCGGAGCTTTGCGGGCACATTTGGCTTATTTTTTTGTACACCCTTGCCTCCTGCTATCATTCACTCTGCTCGCAGTTTATAAGGGCGCGCGGAAACACGGCGCTTTTTGCGGTTCAGGGAATAATTAACACCTCGCTTGTTATTGCCCTTAACATACTGTTCCTTGCGGTAATGCACATCGGCCTTACCGGCTATGTTTTATCGGTTGTGCTTGCGGATTTTCTGTGCACGGTTTTCCTTTTCGTAAAGGAAAGGCTGTGGCGGCAATTCACAACACAGGTCAACAAGCGGGATTTTACCGCTATGCTTAAATACAGCATACCGATGATTCCCACCACGGTTTTTTGGTGGATAACCAGCGTTTCCGACCGCTATATGGTAAACGGGCTTATAAGTGACGCGGCCAACGGAATTTATGCCGTGGCATATAAAATTCCAACCGTGCTTACAATAATATCAAGCGTGTTTATGCAGGCATGGCAGTTTTCCGCCGTTGCCGAGTCGGGCGGGGACGAAAAGGAGCACACCGACTTTTTCGGTGATGTTTGGCGTTCGTTTCAGGCGGTTATGTTTTTGGCGGGCTCCTTTATAATTGCCCTTGCAAAGCCGGCAATAGGGCTGCTTTCCACCGCGGAATACTTTTCCGCCTGGGAATATGTTCCCGTGCTTTCGCTTTCAATGGTATTCACCGCACTCACAAATTTTCTCGGCACGGTTTATGTTGTTAAAAAGCAAAGCATAATTTCTTTTTTAACCGCAATGACGGGTGCCTTTATAAACATTGCTCTTAACTTTTTGCTTATTCCCACGGGTCTTGCGGTGCAGGGTGCGGCAATTGCAACCTTTATAAGCTACTTTGCGGTGTTTATAATCCGCGCGGTAAACTCAAGAAAATATATTCGCTTTAAGCTTTACTCGGGCAGCATTGCCGCAAATACGGCAATTGCACTTGTTCAAACGGTATTTTGTGTTTGCGAGCTTCCGCTGAATATCCCCGTTCAGCTTGTTTGCATTTGTCTGACAGCGGCGGTCAACTGCAAATATCTGCTTTCGGCGCTTAATAAAATACTTTCCGGCATTAAACAAAAATAATTTTTCGGTAAACAGGGTGGTTTTTTATGGCTTTTTTCGCTACAACGGCAGGAAAATTGATTATAACCTTTTTGGTATCAATGGTTCCGGTTATCGAGCTGCGCGGTGCAATACCCATAGGGGTCGGTATGGGCTTACCCTACTGGGCGGCCGTGCTTGTATCCATAGTGGGAAACCTTATTCCCGTTCCGTTTATAATAATTTTTATTAAAAAAATATTCGCCTTTATGCGTGAAAAAATGCCCAAGCTTGACGGGCTTGTAACACGGCTTGAAAACAAGGCAAACAGCAAATCCGAAACGGTGCAGAAATATGCCTTTTGGGGGCTGTTTATCTTTGTTGCCGTTCCCCTGCCGGGCACCGGTGCCTGGACGGGTGCGCTCATAGCCGCAATGCTTGAAATGAAGCTTAACAGGGCTTTTCCGTCAATAGCGCTCGGTGTGCTCTCTGCGGGTGCCATAGTCACCTTTGTAACCTATTTGGTTCCGCTTATAGTGCGGCTCTTTGCCTGAAAAAAGCCTATGTCACTTGTAAGCACGGTAGAATATATAAAGGAGCCCACCCCCCTGCAATGCGGCCAGGCGGTGCTCGCAATGCTTTCGGGGGTATCGGTTGAAGAAATAATAAAAACGGTCGGCACAGAGCGTGAGACCGACCTTAAAATGATGCTTTCCGCACTTGATACACTCGGAATAGACTATAACAAAAGTCGTATTGCCGTAACCGCGCGTGAGGAGCTTCCGAGCATTTGTATTCTCAGCCTTGAAACCCCGCGCTGTTGGCATTGGTCGCTTTATTTCAAAGGCGTTTTTTATGACCCCGAGCACGGCGTGATGAATGATTTTCCCGTATCGGCAAGGCGCTATTATTGGGAAATTAAGGAAGTGTGATTCAGCGCGAAAAAACGCGCTGAAAATATGAGAGAAAGACACAGTGATTAAAATGAATACCGAAAACATTACAATTGAAAGGGCTTCCGCCGATGATGCGGAAGCCTTGCTGAATTATTTGAAGCAAATAGGCGGTGAAACCGATAATTTAACCTTCGGTGCAGAGGGTCTGCCGATAACCGTATCAGAGGAAAAAAGATACATTGACAGTGCCGCCGCCTCTGCCGATAATATTATGCTTGTGGCAAAGCATAACGGTAAAATAATAGGCGATGCCTCGCTAAGCCGTTTGCCGCGCCGAATGAGCCACCGCGGCGACCTCGGCATTGCGGTTTTAAGGGACTATTGGAACACAGGTGTCGGCAGTCGCCTGCTCGGTGAAATCATAAGGCTTGCAAGGGGAGCTTCGTTTGAGGTGATTGATTTACAGGTTCGCACGGATAATACCGCGGCAATCCGCCTGTATGAAAAATTCGGCTTTGAAAAGATAGGGTCTCACCCGTCGTTTTTTAAAATCAGCAACAGCGATATACCCTTTTATTATATGTGCCTAAGGCTGTAAACCGCGGCAACTGTCGCAAATGCCGTAAAGCACGCTTCCGTCACAGCACAGCTCAAAGCCGTGGTCTGCGGCAAGGTGCTCACGTATTTCCCGCATAAGCTCACAATCCAAGTGCAAAACCCTGCCGCACAGCTTACACTTTATGTGTATGTGCTCGTTACAGTCCCCGTCGCTCCCAACAAAGCGGTATACCGCCTTTTGGGTTGCCTCCTCGGTGAATTTAAGCAAAAGGCCCTCACTGCACAGGCGATTCAGGCAGCGGTAAACCGTGGCGGGATTTACTTCAATTTCGTCCCTGTGCAGCAGGCTTATAAGCTCGGCGGCGCTCACGGTGCCGTCACCAAGCCCCGCAAAGCAATTTAAAACGGCCTTTCTTGCCCTTGTGCTGTAGGATGTTTTTTTCGGCATAAGCTCGCCTCCGTGTAATCCGTATAGGCAGTATAACACATCCCGTAAAGCTTTTCAAGAAGTAAAAGTATTTGGTTTGTCAGCTTAATTTGCGACCGTTTTTGCAAAAAAATAAAATTTCTCTTTTCAAGCTACGGTTTTTATGCTATACTCTATTACAGTGAAAATTTTAATATTACGTTCCGATTTTCAATCGCTATTTTACGGAGGGATCTGTTTATGAAGAAGATGAAAAACGGCTTTAAAAAGCGCTTGCTGTGTGTACTTTCGGCGGCCGTGCTCTCGATTGGGGTTATGCCGATAACGGCGTTTGCAAAAGAAGCTTCACTTGATATTGCAAATTACCCGGCCGAATATGCCGCATTTGCAAAGGAAAGAGCAGCGGCGGCGAATACCGAGTATTACGGCAGAGCGGCACTGGCCGAAATGCCGAACAGCACGGCACTTTTGTACGCTTATGACCAAATAACCGCAGGTGTGGCTGCCTGCGAAACAGAAATATCGGTTTTCAACGGCACAAATGCAATTACCAAGGAAGAATTTAAAGTTGCTTTTGTTTCATATCTGCGCGATCATCCCGAGCATTTTTGGCTTGGAAACACTTATAGCTATTACTTCAACCATACCGATGGCACCGTCCGTTCATTGTTGCCTATTTATATAATGTCCGGCACAGAGCTTGAAGCTGCCAAAGCTGCCTTTGACAGTGCTGTGGGTGAATTGCTTACCGGAATTTCATCTTCAATGAGTGAATATGACCGCGAAAAATTGCTGCATGACAGACTTGCCGCAAAAATCAGCTATGTTGAAACTGGCAATGCTCACAACGCCTACGGCGCCATAGTCGAGGGTGAAGCCGTGTGTGAAGGCTATGCCGAGGCTTACCAGTACCTGTTGCAGCTTGCGGGTCTGCAATCCTTTGTTGTGACCGGTGAAAGTGCAAGTACATCGGTGGCTCACGCGTGGAATATTGTTCGCGTAAACGGCAAGTATTACCATGTTGATTTAACCTGGGATGATCAGCCGGGCACCCTGTACTACGCCTATTTCAACAAAACCGAAAGCCGCATTACCGAAGACCACATAATAAAAGACAATCACTATACTCTGCCTGTTTGCAATTCAGAGGATGCGGATTATTTTACCGTAAACGGCGGTAAGCTTGAAAGCTTTGATACCGATGCCGTGGCTACAATGCTGAAAAACGGCGGACTGACCGCACGCGTTTATGTGACGGGTGATAAGGATGCCTTTATTGCAGCTTTCTTAACGGAAACGAATATATACACTGTGTTGGAACAGGCAAATATACGCAACCTAAAGTCATTCGGTTATAGCAATTGCGGCAGAGAGTATATTTTGAAATTTTACACTTGCGGCCATACCGTTTCGGGTATGGCAACAAGTTTTAGTAACGATTTAGATGATGTGACAATTCAGCTTATTAGGTCGGGCACCACCAACATTGCCTATAAAACCGCAGTCAAGGGTAAGGGCGCAAGCTATTCAATTACAGGCGTAGCAGCAGGCACTTACACCGTGAAAGTAATGAAGTTTAATCACGTCACCCGTGAATACACCGTAACAATCAACAATGATTTAACCCAAGATTTGCAAATATTCCCCGTGGGTGATGTGAACGGTAACGGCGAGGTTGACATTTTGGACCTTGTGCGCTTAAAGTGCATAAATGTGAGGAATGCTGCTAAGGCAGATGGCACTTCGGCCGATATTAACGGTGACGGGCTTGTGAACGCCGCTGATATTGTGTCCTTAAGAAAGCTTATTTTAGGCTGACAAGAATAAAATTACGAAAATATAATAGACTTGAAAAATCAGGTTAAAACCGTTATAATATGTATTACAGACTGTAGACAAACCAATCAGCCGCAATTTCGTTTTTTCGGCGACACGTGCGTCGAAAAAACACCTTGTAAGCGAAAATCCGCTATATTGGCGGATTTTCAAGAGGACAGGGGTGGTATTGGCGGGGAAAGAGTGCAGTCAGAAAATCTTTGATTTTCGTGCGAACGGCTTCCCCGTCCAAGAGAGTGCGACTTTTGTCGACACTCTCTATGTATTATAGCGGTTTTTTTCTCCATAATAAGCTTATAAAGCTTAAAAACGGAGGAAAAAATATGTCTGACACAAAAAACAGCGGTACGGAAAAGCAAACCTCCGCAACCGAGCAAATTAAGGAATTCGGCTCTGCGGTGGCGTTTGACGGAAAGCACCGAATTTATTGCCTTACGGTTATAGGCGAAATTGAGGGGCACAGCGCACTCCCTGAGCAAAGCAAAACCACGAAATACGAGCACGTTATACCGCAGCTTGTGGCCATTGAGGAAAGCCGTGAAATTGACGGGCTTTTGGTTGTGCTTAACACGGTGGGCGGCGATGTTGAAGCGGGGCTTGCAATTGCCGAGTTGATTTCGGGAATGAGAAAGCCCACGGTTTCTTATGTTTTGGGCGGCGGGCACTCAATAGGTGTTCCGCTTGCGGTTTCCGCAAGGTGCTCCTTTATAGCACCCTCCGCCACAATGACGGTGCACCCAGTCAGAACCACCGGGCTTGTTATAGGCGTGCCTCAGGTTATGAATCATTTTGCGCGTATGCAGGCAAGAATAACCGATTTTGTGGTGAAAAACTCTTCAATCACAAAGGAACGCTTCACCTCGCTTATGATGAACACGGGTGAGCTGATAACCGATGTGGGCACGGTGCTTTCGGGGGAAATGGCCGTTAAAGAGGGGCTTATTGATGAAATAGGCGGGCTTGGCAGTGTGCTTGAATGCTTATACCGACTTATAGACAATAAATAGAAAGCTACGGCTTTAAAGCCGTACATTTACATATGGGAGAGAAAGGAAATGGCAACAAAAAAGAAAAGCGGCGGTTCACGCAGTGCAACCGCAACAAAAATTCAAAGCAACGCCGCCAAAAAGGAGAGCAACCAAGGGCGTAGGCAGCTGCTTTCGGTAATTTGGTTTGCGGTGGCGGTGTTTTTGCTTTGCGTGGTTTTTATTAAGGGGCAGAACATCTGGCTTGCAGTACATAACTTTATTTTCGGAGTTTTCGGAATAACGGCATATTTTTACCCGTTTTTGTTGGGGTTTGTTGCCGTTTTGTTTGCAATGGATAAAATAAGCGGCTCAATGAACGCCAAGGTTATAGAATCAAGCGTGCTGGTAATGCTTGTAGGTGCGGCGGTTGATATTTTTTCAAAGCATAATGAAGCACTTGGATTTTGGCAACGCCTTGTTGCGGCTTATCAATCGGGGCAGCAGCTTCGCAGCGGCGGTTTTTTAGGCGCACTTGTGGGTGAACCGCTTTACCTTGCCTTTGGCAAAACAGGGGCCGCAATAACCGTTATATTGCTCATATTCGTGTTTTTGATGATAATTACCGGCACCACCCTTATTTCACTTTTCAAAACGGTGTCACGCCCGGTGAAAAAGATTTCCGAGCAGGCCGAAAGTGCTTATCAGGCACGTCTTGAGCAGGCCGAGGAATCAGGCGACGGCGAAAAAAAGCTTAAGGTAATCAAGGGCTTTAACGTTGATATTCCGGTTGATGACATACCCGAAAGGCGCCCGACCGATAAAACCTCGCTTGATGAGAAGCAACGCAGGGTGGTTTCCGCATACTACGGAGAGAGTGAACCCGCAGAGGAGCCACAAAAACCGCGCAAGCGTGAAAAATCGGCTGCCGAGGAGGAAAATATAGAAGAAGCCCTTAAAACCGCAAGGCTTGAAGCCGAGGCAGAAAAGAGCGGCAAGGCAAAGGAAAGCGAAAAAGCCGAAAAGCCCATTGAGGCAAAGCTTGATATTACACAGGCAGAAGCACCGTATGAGGGCTATGCCTTCCCCCCGCTTACACTGCTTAACAAATCAAAGGCGGCTGACAGTGCCGCCCTTTCAGCCGAGCTTGACAGCACCGCCGAGCATTTGGTGAATACGCTTAAAAGCTTCGGAGTTGAAACCAGAATAGTGGATATAAGCCGCGGGCCAACCGTTACGCGCTATGAGCTTCAGCCCTGCGCGGGTGTTAAAATCAGCAAAATAACAAATTTAGCCGATGACATTGCCCTAAACCTTGCCACGGCGGGTGTAAGAATAGAAGCACCCATACCCAACAAGGCGGCCGTGGGAATTGAAGTGCCCAACAAGGCAAGCTCGGTAGTGGGAGTGCGCGGAATACTGGAATCCCCCGCATTTTCGAGCGCAAAAAGCAAGCTTACTGTGGCACTCGGCCGCGATATAGGTGGCAACGTTGTGGTTACCGACCTTGCAAAAATGCCGCACGGGCTTATTGCAGGTGCTACGGGCTCGGGTAAATCGGTTTGCATTAATTCAATTATTATCAGTCTGCTTTACAAGGCTACACCCGATGAAGTAAAGCTGCTTATGATAGACCCGAAGGTGGTCGAGCTTGGAATTTACAACGGCATACCCCACCTGCTTGTGCCCGTGGTAACCGACCCGCGCAAGGCGGCAGGTGCACTCGGCTGGGCTGTTACCGAAATGGAAAAGCGCTATAAAATGTTTGCCGACCGCGGTGTAAGAGACCTTGCGGGCTACAACAAGCTGGTTGACAGCCTGAACGACCCCGAGGTTGTTAAAATGCCGCACATAGTTATAATAATAGATGAGCTTGCCGACCTTATGATGACAGCCCCAAACGAGGTTGAGGACTCCATAAACCGCATAGCCGCAAAAGCAAGAGCCGCGGGTATGCACCTTATAATCGCAACACAAAGGCCGTCGGTTGATGTTGTTACGGGCGTAATTAAGGCCAATATACCCACGCGTATAGCCTTTGCGGTTTCCTCACAGATTGACAGCCGCACAATCCTCGATTCGGCAGGGGCAGAAAAGCTCCTCGGGCGCGGCGATATGCTTTTCAGCCCCGTAGGCTCCACAAAGCCGAACCGTATTCAAGGCTGCTTTGTAAGTGACGAAGAGGTTGAAGCGGTTGTGGAATACATAAAAAGCGATCACTCGGTTGATTATGATGACGATGTTATGGTTGAAATAGAGCGTCAGGCCGCACTTGAAAAGAAGCAGAAAACAGGGCTCCCCGAGGATGGCCCCGAGGGTGACCCGATGCTTGACGAGGCTATACGGGTTGTTGTTGAAAACGGTATGGCCTCCACCTCGCTTTTGCAGCGCAAGCTGAAGCTCGGCTATGCCAGGGCGGCGCGCATTGTGGACGAAATGGAGCAGCGCGGCGTTGTGGGCCCATATGAAGGCTCAAAGCCGAGAAAGGTGCTTATTTCAAAGGAGCAGCTGCTTGAACGCGAGGCTGCCGGTGAAATCAATGAAACGGCCGAATAAACGCAAAATTGCCGTTTCGGGCACGGCACTGCTGACCGTTGCGATATTTATTGCCGCCTTCGGCAACAAGCTTTACGGGGACACACTGCGCAGTCTCTTTGCGAACAAGACTCTGCTTGAATTTGACACCGCACAGGATTTTGTAAGAATTATGGATGTGGGTCAGGGTGACGGAATACTCATTTATTCAAACGGCTGCTCGGCCTTAATTGATACAGGTCTTACCGATACCGCCGAGAAAATAGCCGAGGAGCTTGACTGTGCACTTGTAACCGATATTGATGCGGTGCTGATAACACATTTGCATATGGACCACGCGGGCGGTCTTTCAAGGCTTGCGCTTAAATTTCCGATAGATAATTTGATTTTGCCGCGGCGTGATGTTACGGCCGAGGCTGCCGAAATCATAACCGATGCGGAAAGAAGTGTAAGCGCTTCAAGAGGCAATGTGCTTACTGCGGTTGAGGGGATGAATTTTCAAATAGGCGAATTTGAAATTACGGTTATAGCCTATTTTCCGAATGCCGCCGATGAAAATAACCGCTCAATTGTTACAATGGCGAAAATCGGAGATAAGAAGTTCCTTTTAACGGGTGACGCGGGAAGTCCGCTTGAAACGGATATGCTTGAAAGCGGTCTGCTGCTTGATTGTGATGTTTTAAAGGTAGGTCACCACGGCAGCAGCTCATCCTGCAGTGAGGAATTTCTTGCCGCCGCAAGTCCCGAATATGCTGCAATATCCGTTGGAAAGAACAACACCTATTCACACCCGACCGCTAAAACACTTAAGGCATTAAGCACCTGCGGTGCCGAGGTTTACAGAACCGATACCGACGGCGACATAACCTTCTTTGCGGAGCAGGGTGAAATACGGGTTGAGACCGAAAATCGCGAAAAAAGCGACAAATAACCCACAAAAGCCCACGGCGTAATAAAAAAAGGTTGACAAAACATACCCTTTAGTGGGATAATAGATTGTAATTAAGCTCGGGCAAGCATAAGTAATCCGTGCCTGCCTGTGATTTTGGTGATGTAATGCGAATTATAACAGGCAGTGCAAGAGGAAAAAGGCTTGTAACGGCAGAGGGGCGGGATGTTCGCCCGACACCCGAGCGTGTTAAGGAAGGGATTTTCAGCGCGCTTCAGTTTGATATTGAGGGCAGGCGTGTTCTTGACCTTTTTGCGGGCTCGGGGCAGTTAGGGCTTGAAGCCTTGAGCCGAGGTGCTGAAAGCTGCACCTTTACGGATGCTTCGGACGCATCGGTTAAAATAATCAAACAAAATATCGAACAAACGGGGCTTTCCTGCGGCGCCGAGGTGCTCAGAACGGATTATGCCGCCTTTTGTGCCGCAAGCCGTGACGTGTTTGATATTGCTTTTCTTGACCCGCCGTATGCCGCAGGGCTTTTGGAGCCCGCACTGAAAGCCGTGCTCCCGCTTATGAGTGATTACGGCGTGATTGTCTGCGAGCACCCGACTGAGGTTGTGCTTCCCGAAAGCACGGGTGGCTTTAAAGTGAGCCGCACCTATAAATACGGCAAGGTGCTTGTGACGGTTTACAGAAAAGAGGATAGGCTATGAACGAGCGTATAGCCGTTTGCCCCGGCAGCTTTGACCCTGTAACCTACGGTCATCTTGATATTATAACAAGGGCCGCCAAAATGTTTGACAGGTTGATTGTGGTTGTAGCCTCGAACGGTGCAAAGCACTGCTCCTTTACACCCGAGGAGCGTGTGGCTATGATTAAAAAATGCATTCCGGAGCTGAAAAATGTCGATGTGGAGCATTACGACGGTCTTTTGGCAAATTACGCCGCCGAAAAGGGTGCCACTGCGATAATTAAGGGACTTCGCGCCATGTCCGATTTTGAGTATGAATTTCAAATGGCGCTTACAAATAAAAAGCTTAACCCCAATGTCGAAACACTGTTTTTAACCACGGCTACGGGGAATATGTATCTCAGCTCAAGCATGGTAAAGCAAATTGCCGGTATGGGCGGGGATATATCGAGCTTTGTTCCCGAGGTTATACGGGAGGACATAATGAACAGGATTTTCATTAAAAAATAGATTTTACGGAGGATTTTTAAAATGACACTTGACGAATTACTTGAACAGTTTGACGAGGTTTTGGACAGCGGTATTAAAATTCCCGGCAGAAAAACAGTGGTTGATGTTGAAAAGCTTCGCGCAGTGGTGGACGATATACGCCTTAACATTCCCGCGGAAATTAAGCAGGCAAAGGGCATTGTTGCCGACCGTGCCGATATTATTACAAACGCCAAGCGTGAGGCCGACGGCATTATAAGAGGTGCCGAGGAACGCGCCAAGGCCATGACCGCGCAGGAGGAAATTGTTAAGCTGGCACAGCAAAAGGCAGCCGAGATTATTGCAAACGCGCAAACAAAGAGCCGCGAAATGCGCAAGGCCGCACAGGATTTTGTTGATGATATTATGCGCCGCGCCGACGAGGGACTTACCGCAAATTTGGGTGAGGTAAGAAAGACCCGTGCCGCGTTAAAGCAGCAGATTCCCACCGCAAAGGATTAATTTTACGCTTTAATAAAGCGCAAATACCCGTTTTTGTGTAACAGGCGGTTTGAAGGGCTTGCACTTCGCCTAATTTTGGGCGAAGTGTTTTTGCGAAAGGAGAATTTTAAGGTGTATAAAAGCATTTCCCCTAACCTCAGCTTTGTGGATGAGGAAAAGAAAATAGAAAAATTTTGGGAAACCGAAAATATCTTTGAAAAAAGCATAAAGGCGCGCGAGGGCGAAAAGCCCTACGTGTTTTACGACGGCCCGCCCACTGCAAACGGCAAGCCGCACATAGGCCACGTTTTAACCCGTGTTATTAAGGATATGATTCCGCGCTACCGCACCATGAAAGGCTATATGGTTCCCCGAAAGGCCGGGTGGGATACACACGGCCTGCCTGTTGAGCTTGAGGTTGAAAAGCTTTTGGGGCTTGACGGTAAGGAGCAAATTGAGGAATACGGGCTTGAGCCCTTTATAGACCACTGCAAGGAAAGCGTGTGGAAATACAAGGGAATGTGGGAGGATTTTTCAAAAACCGTCGGCTTTTGGGCGGATATGGATGACCCCTATGTTACCTATGACAATAATTTCATAGAGTCGGAATGGTGGGCCCTAAAGCAGATTTTCGACAAGGGGCTTTTATACAAGGGCTTTAAAATTGTTCCCTACTGCCCGCGTTGCGGTACTCCCCTCTCCTCACATGAGGTGGCACAGGGCTATAAAACCGTTAAGGAGCGCAGTGCGGTTGTTCGCTTTAAGGTTGTCGGTGAGGATGCTTATTTCCTTGCATGGACCACAACCCCGTGGACACTCCCCTCAAACGTTGCACTCTGCGTAAATCCCGATGAAACCTACTGCCGTGTAAATGCGGCCGACGGCTACACCTACTATATGGCGGAGGCCCTGCTTGACAAGGTTTTGGGTAAGCTTGCAACCGAGGAAAAGCCCGCCTATGAAATAACGGGAAAATTCCGCGGAAAAGAGCTTGAATTTAAAGAATACGAGCCGCTGTTTGAGTGCGTTAAGCCCGTTTGCGCAAAGCAAAACAAAAAAGGCCACTTCATCACCTGTGACACATATGTTACCATGACAGACGGTACGGGCATTGTTCACATTGCCCCCGCCTTCGGTGAGGATGATGCCAAGGTTGGCAGACGCTATGACCTGCCCTTTGTTCAGTTTGTTGACGGTAAGGGAGACTTAACCGAGGAAACCCCCTATGCCGGCATATTTGTAAAAAAGGCCGACCCGCTTGTGCTTAAGGATTTAGAGGAAAAGGGCCTTTTGTTTGATGCGCCCAAATTTGAGCACGAATATCCCCACTGCTGGCGCTGTGACACCCCACTTATTTATTACGCACGTGAGTCCTGGTTTATCAAGATGACCGAGGTGCGCGAGGATTTGATACGCAACAACAACACGGTTAACTGGATACCCGAAAGCATAGGCAAGGGTCGCTTCGGCGATTGGCTGAACAATGTTCAGGACTGGGGCATTTCCCGCAACCGCTATTGGGGCACTCCGCTTAACATTTGGCAGTGCGAATGCGGTCATTTACATTCGGTAGGCAGCATTGCAGAGCTTCGCGAAATGTCGGATAATTGCCCGGAGAATATCGAGCTTCACCGCCCGTATATTGATGCGGTAACAATTAAATGCCCGCATTGCGGCAAAGAAATGCGCCGTGTTCCCGAGGTTATAGACTGTTGGTTTGACTCCGGCTCTATGCCCTTTGCACAGCACCACTATCCCTTTGAAAACAAAGAGCTGTTTGAAGCGCAGTTCCCGGCCGACTTTATTTCCGAGGCAGTTGACCAAACAAGAGGCTGGTTCTATTCGCTGCTTGCCATTTCCACCCTTATTTTCAATAAGGCACCCTACAAAAATGTAATAGTGCTCGGTCACGTTCAGGATGAAAACGGTCAAAAAATGAGTAAATCAAAGGGCAACGCGGTTGACCCGTTTGAGGCGCTTGAAAAATTCGGTGCCGATGCCATTCGCTGGTATTTTTACACCAATTCCGCCCCGTGGCTGCCCAACCGCTTCCACGATAAGGCCGTTACCGAGGGTCAGCGCAAATTTATGGGCACTCTTTGGAATACCTATGCCTTTTATGTGCTTTATGCCGAAATAGATAAATTCGACCCGACGAAATACAGCCTTAAGGATTGCAAGCTCACCGTAATGGACAGGTGGCTTTTATCCCGCCTTAATTCCACGGTTAAAGCTGTGGATGACTGCCTTGCGAATTACAAAATTCCCGAGGCCGCACGTGCCCTGCAGGATTTCACCGATGAAATGAGCAACTGGTACGTTCGCCGCGGGCGTGAAAGATATTGGGTTCAGGGTCTTCCCGAGGATAAAATATCGGCTTATATGACACTCTACACGGCACTTACGGTGATTGCTAAGGCGGCGGCACCTATGATACCGTTTATGACCGAAAGCATCTACCAAAATCTTGTGCGCAGTGTTGATAAGGGTGCACCCGAAAGCATACATCTTTGCTCCTTCCCCACTGTAGACGAGGCGGCAATTGATACCGAGCTTGAAGAAAATATGGATAAGGTGCTTGAAATTGTGGTGCTTGGGCGTGCGGCGCGTAACGGCTCCTCGCTTAAAAACCGTCAGCCGCTTTCGGCAATGTATGTTAAGCTTGATTCCCCTCTTGATGAGCTTTATACCGATATTATCCGCGATGAGCTCAACATTAAGAGCGTTGTGTTTACCGACAGTGTGGATGAATTTGTATCCTACAAATTCAAGCCGCAGTTGAAAACAGTCGGCCCGAAGTTCGGAAAGCAGCTTAACGAAATCAGGGCTGCCCTTATGTCGCTTGAGGGCAATTCCGCAAAGGCCGAGCTTGATAAAAACGGTTATCTTGACCTTGAGCTGCCCTCGGGTGAGGTTCGCCTTTTAAGCGAGGATTTGCTGATAGAGGCCGAGCAGCGTGAGGATTTTTACAGCCTCACCGACCGCGGAATTACCGTTGCAATTGCAACCAAGCTTACCGAGGAGCTTATTGAAGAAGGCTTTGTGCGTGAGCTTATAAGCAAAATTCAAACCATGCGTAAGGAAGCGGGCTTTAACGTTACCGACCACATTGCAATTTCACTCAACGGCAGCGAAAAGGTAACGGCCGTTGCCTTGAAAAACAGCACTGCCGTATCGGGCGATACCTTGGCCGAATCCGTTACCGTAAAGGAGCCCGTGGGCTTTGTTAAGGAATGGGATATTAACGGCGAGAGCGTTACCATAGGTGTGGAAAAAATTTAAGCCCTGCCACGGCTGAAAAATCTGCCGAGCCGCGGCACTGTAATACTAAGCTGACGGAGCGTGATTTTCACAATGAAAAACAATGTTGAAAATGAGCTGCTGTTTGAGGACATAAGCTCATCTACAAGACCGAAAGGCGGAAAAAGCTTAAAAACCGTTACAGAAAATTACGGAAACGGTGCCTTTAAGCATCTCGATAAAATCGTAAAGGTGATAGCCTTTGTTGTCTCATTGCTTATATTCTTGGTATTTGCGGCAATTGCGGCAGTGCTTTTTATGCTGGATAAAATCTTTGCCGTTGTATCGGTTGCAGTTTTAATTGTGGGCATTTTGCTGTCGCTTATTGTGCTTTTCCTGATTTATGCGGTAGGGCAAATTTTATCGCAAAATAACGAAATACTGCGGCGCCTGTAGTGTGTTTTCCGCACAACCCCTGTCCGCAAAGCTGAATATGTATTAAAGCCGCGCGTGCTCCGAACCGAATTTCGGAGCACGCGTTTTTTATTGTACCGCTTAAATTTTTGATAATTTCTTTCTCTTTTGACAATAATATGAAAAAAGTATAACCTCGGGGTGAAAACGAATGGTAAGAAAAAATGCGGTGCGATTAATATCCTTTTGCACTGCCGCAGTGCTTGTCTTTGCCGGTATTGCGCTTAAAAGCCGCAAGGAGCTTAAAAAAGCGCGCCTTAATATTCAAAACAGCTATTCGCAATCCTTTAACGAGCTGAATACCGAGCTTAACAATATTCATCTTATACTGCAAAAGGCCGAATACGCCACATCCTCAAAGCTTTTGGGCGGTATGGCGGCCGAGCTTTTGGTAGCGGCGGAAAACGCCAAAAACGCGCTTTCACGCCTGCCTACCGGTGAAGAAGAACTCACCGTAATAAACCGTTTCCTTTCTCATGTGGGGAATTATGCCATGGCGGTATCCACAGGGCTTGGCAAGGACGAAAAAAAGGATGAGGAATTTGCCGAGAATGTAAACCGTCTGAAAAAAGCCGCGGAAAAGCTTGTTTCATCGTTTGATGAGCTGAGTGCAGAGCTTAACAATACCGAAGCCCGCTTGGATGTGCTTGCGGCAAGCCTCGGAGACAGTGATGTGGAAAATTCGCTTGCCACATCGCTTTATGAGCTTGAAAACGGCTTTACGGATTATCCAACACTGGTTTACGACGGGCCGTATTCCGACCATATTCTCGAAAAAGAGCCGATTATGCTTGAAAATGCCGCCGAGGTGAGCGAAAACGAAGCGCGTGAAACGGCAGCCGTGCTTATGGATGCAAAACCCGATTCACTTCATACAGCCGAAAGGGTTGAGGGAAAAATTCCCGCCTACCGCTTTTCCTGTAACAGTGGCAGTGTTTCGGTAAGTGTCAGGGGCGGTTTTCCGGTTAATATGCGTAAAACGCGCAATGTGGCCGATAATACACTTGACTATGACACCGCACGCGTCAAGGCAGAAGCATACCTTGAAAAAGTGGGCTTTTCCGGGCTTGAGGCAACCTACTATTTTACCGACGAAGGTGTTTGTGTAATCAGCTATGCTTACCGCGACGGGAAAACACTTTGCTACACCGACCTTGTAAAGGTTGGTGTGGCAACCGACAACGGCGAAATAATGCTGCTTGAAGCCGCAGGCTTTATTGCCAATCACACCGAGCGAGCCTTTGAAACACCGACCGTGGAGCTTGAAGCGGCCTCGCTTGCGGTAAGCAACCGCCTTAAAATACGCAGGACGGATTTGGCGCTTATACCAACCTCGGGTGCGGGGGAAACACGCTGCTATGAATTTCTTTGCGAGGCCGAGGACGGGGGCGAGGTGCTTGTGTATATAAACGCCGTAACCGGTGAGGAGGAGGAAATTTTAATTCTTTTAAAAAGCGACGGCGGCACCCTTGTAAAATAATAAGAGCTTTTAAATTTTCTTTACTCCATTTTTTAATCTTGACTGCCGGTGGGATCGAAATCTTAGGTTTCTTCATTTTTTTCTTCCATTCCGAACATTGTCGGTTTACAAATCAAAGAAAATTTTCTTACTTAGTGTGACAGGACTTGAACCTGCCACACTAAATACGGTATCAAAATAGCTGTCGGCGCGAAAGGAGGTTAAAGTG
>CAZKUO010000027.1:0-23113 GCA_964555975.1 uncultured Ruminococcus sp.
TTTAAGCTTTAGTCAAGAAATTTATTGTATGCGTAATTTTCTTGATCGCTATATGGCAAAAGAACTGAAAGACTTAAATGTTTCTTACACACAGGCTTTGCTCCTTTGCAGGCTTGCCGAAATGCCCGGTAAAAGCGCAACACAAAAAGAGCTTAAAGAATTTTTGCAGGTCACCTCCGCCTCAATAAGTACCGTTATAAAAAGAATGATTGAAAACGGACTTTTGTTGCAAAAGGCAGATGTTAAGGACAATCGGGTAAATCTCATTTCCTTAACACCCAAGGCGGAAAATTCGGCTTTGGCAGTATCTGCCTGTCTTAAAACGGCAGATAAAAAAATCGATGCCGTATTTTCCGCAAAGGAAAAAGAGCGCTTCTGTTCATTGCTGCATACAATGCAAAATAAACTAAGTGACAACCCGGATATTTCAAATCGGTGAAGCTTGCACCAAATAACAAAAAACACTCTGCTGTTGCGGCAGAGTGCTTTTCCTTACTTGCGAGTTGGTTTTACATTTAAATCGGGAATAATATTGCCATCAATACTACCGTTAACATCTTCAAATGCTTTAATATTCTCTCTTATTAAAACGAGCACTTGACTATTTACGCTTCTTCCTTCATAATCGGCAATGTACGCGATTTTATTTAACATTTCTTCCTCTATTCTAATAGAAACGCTCTTAACAGCCATAAATTCACCTCATAATAAATATATTGTACATTTATTTTAGAAACTTTATATGTTATAATGTGATTTATAGATATACAGTATATTCATTATATTTGGAGTGAAGAGTATGAAATTAAGCACCTGTTGTTTTTTCGGTCATAGAACAATTAACGAAACCGAAGAACTAAAAACAAAACTTATCGAAATTATTGAGAAACTGATTGTGGATGAAAATATTGATACATTCCTTTTCGGGAGCAAGAGCCAATTTAATAGTTTTTGCCAAAAAACAATGGTCAAAATAAAAGAAAAATACCCACATATAAAAAGAATCTATGTACGGGCAGAATATCCTGATATAAATGAACAATATACAAACTACCTATTGGAATCTTATGAAAGCACCTACTATCCAGAACATATTATCGGCTCGGGCAGGTCCGCGTATGTGGAGCGAAATTATGAAATGATAGATAAAAGCCGATTTTGCATCGTCTATTACGATAAAACAAATGTCCCAATCACCCGCAAAAGCGGAACCAAAATTGCTCTTGACTATGCTATTAAAAAGCGAAAACGCATCTTTATATTGCCTACGGAAATAACAGTTGTGTAGAAATACGCAAAATTTTTCGTTATAATATCGTCTTCATTATATTGAGCTCTGAGCTTAACCGATACACCGAATAACAAAAAACACTCTGCTGTTGCGGCAGAGTGTTTTTTGCAGTTTAAAAAAGAATTTTTACACACGGCTTATTCCGAATTTAACAAAGCTGTAATCATCCGTCCAAAGCGGTTCATTGGGCTCATCGGCCCAGCTAAGTCTATTTGTAAAGGTATCGGGGCAAACGTTGTAAACCTCACCGCGCGGCCTGTGATGAGGGCCGAGCAGATTTCTGTTACCCGAAAGCAACCGCATGGTAATTTCATTTTCACCATCTTTAAGGAAGTCGGTTATATTAAGCTCGAACGGTGCCAAGGAAAGCAGACCCGCAGCTTTACCGTTAATTATAAGCTCTGCGGCTGGGCAATAAAGCCGTTCCATCGCCAAAACATATTCGGTGCTTTTCTTAATCGGAATATTAATTTTACCAAAAAGCTCCATTTTGCCTGCAAAAAACCAAAAGCCGCTTTCAGTAACATTGCTTATATCCACCTCTTTCGGCATTGCGGTGAGGGTGAAATCACGCCCCGCAAACACCGATTTTCGCTCGCCGTAGGTTACAGGGCTGTCAGCACGCACCCCAAAGGAGCCCGTAAGATAAATGCTCTCAAGCTCGGTATCATAAGTCAGCTTATTAATTTCGGTTTCATGAATACCGGGTGTAAAAAGCACACGGTAAACATTATCCGACTGATAAAAGTCGCCCGACATAACTATTGTATTTTCCCCGGTCTTAACATAGCTTGAAATGCCGCAGGTTTTAATTGCGCTGTCAATAAAGCTCCCCTCGGGCACAAATTCAAGTGATTTACCGTTTATTGAAAAATCAAATTTTTCGGGAGATTCCGTGCAAAGGCGCAAATTATCGCACAGTGCGCCGTTCTCGGCAACAAAGTCAAACGCAAGCTCTATTTTACAGGGCCTTTGCAATTCCAAAAGCTGCTTTTGCAAGAGTATAACAGCACAGCGGGGCTGCCATTCGCCGCCGTCAATTCTGTAGCGGCAGGTATCAAGCGTAAAGCAATTTACCGTATCGGGTGAAACCTCAAAGCGTTCACAAAGCCTCACATATTCCTTTTCCCGTTTTTCGACGGCACTCGGTGTAAAGCTCTCCCCCGCCGCCAAAACAAAGCTCCCATACGGTCCAAATTCAAGAGTATTGCCTACAGTGATACACTCATCACACCGAAGCCTGCATTCGGTCAAGGCCTTTTCACCCAAATCAAAGCACACGCTCTGCTTCTCGTTTGAAAGATTTACAAGATAGTAAATTCTGTCACCGTTTGGCATAATCCGCTTTGTGTAATGTATATTACCGTTTTCCGACCCGTTGGTTCGTATGCTTGCAAAGCCGTATTCCGCTTTCAAATTCTCTACCGAAAGCTTTTTAGCCTTTAAGCTGCCGACAGCCGCATTTTCTCTGCCGTTTACAAGCACCGGCATTTCGCCCGTGTAAAGCAGCTCACCGCCGTTTTCTGCAAATTCGCAAAGCAAGCGCAATGTATTATCCTTAAGAGTAAGCATATCGGGCAGAATTACAGTTGTGTATTCGCAACAGCCGATTATAAGCTTATTGCCCTCTACCCTGCCGTGATTTTTCATAAGGCTTTCGTCACCGTAGTGATACAAAATATGATTATCACTTAACCTGCAGGTCAGTTCCTCAAATTCGGACTGATAGCTTAAAATACCCTCAAAATCCCCGGGATTATACCTTATATACGCTGTTTGCATAGGTTCTATAAGCAATACGGGTGCAACCTCTGTGCCCTCATCCAAAATCGTACCGATTTTGCAGATTTCCTCGGCAAAGGGCTTGTAAGCACTATCAAACCACGGAAGCTGATAAAAAAGCGATGCGGGGTAATCCCTTTTGCGCTCCCCACGCAGAGTGTAGCCTTCAAGATGTGGGCAAAATGAGGTTACGCCGTTTACCATTTGCCACTGAGCTATCCATTTAAGCTCATTGGGGCTCACATCCCACCCGCTGAGGGCAAAGGATTCACTAAGGGTTTTTCTGCCGAGCTGACGCGCCGCACTGCCAAGCTGCTTTGGCATAAACGGTGAGGCAATTCTTCTTCCGAGCCAATCAACACCGGGCTGATGGAAATATTCATAGCAGGCCATAACACCGCCCGTGGAATCAATTTGCAGCTTTAGGCTGTCCTCGTTCAGCATATGCCCGGTAAGAGCACAGCCGTGTTCCGTGCACCAATCGTAAATCTGCTTCATAAAGGCAGCTCTGAACTGCTCGGCCGCCATATTGTAAAAATCAGTGCGGAAAGCCTCAAAGCCATCAAGCTCAAAATAAATAAGCGGTAATTTTTCAATTAAAGAATAGCCGTATTTTTTATAAAACAGGTCAGTAAAAATATGCGACCACGGTACACCCGAATATTGCGGCTCATCCGTGAAAAAGCCCTTAAGACTTTTTCCGAAATGCTCACCGAAGCGTTCAAAGTATTTTTCATGTGTTTCGGAAATAAAGCAGGCAATGGCCTTTGGATTAAAGGTATCAATATAATAAGGATTAACGGTGTAATAAATCACGGCACAACCGTGTTCCCGCTCACTTATCAGCTGACACTTGCTATCGCTTATACGGTAAATACCGAGTATATTCTCCGGCATAGCATCGCCGTCCTTCGGGAATACAACAGCCAGTCTCTTTTGCTGAAAATCCACGCTTTTTTTCGGCACTGCCCCGTTTGCAAAGCCACTCGGCCAGCCGTTTTCATCATAAGCCCATGCCTCCATACCGAGCTCCTCGGATTTATCCATACAGGCCTTTATACACTCAAACCATTCCTCGCCCATATATTCTGTAGTAAGGCCTCCGCGTGCATGCATAAAAAAACCGTCTATTCCGGCGGATTTCATCACTTCCATCTGCTCTGTCAGGCGTGACGGCTCAAGCTTATCATTCCAGCTCCAAAACGGAGCTATTATATTCTTCTTTCGCATTTTAAAATCATCCTGTAATGTTTATATATATTTTCTGTCCCGACGGCCCACACCGATAATTCCGCCTATTTCCGAGGAAAGCAAAACAATTACCAAGCGGAAAACCGTGTTTGAGGTGAAGCCGCCGTGATTAATAATCAATGCCGCAAGGGTAAGCAGTGCAAAAACCGCAGCACCCACGGCAAGGCCGCAGAGCCACCCTTTTTTGCCTGCCCGCGAGGATAAATAAAATGACGCCGCAAAGGCGCCGAGTGCCACTGCCAGGGTGGCCAAAAGTGCCGAATAAGCAAGCAGGTCGGGCAAAAGATACGCCAATACCGCAAAAGCAAAAACACTTAAAGCCGTAACTGCCGCAAAAAGCAAGGTTAATCTTACTAAAACGCCCACGCCTGCCGTGCCTTCGGTTTTAAAATTTTTAAGCATTGAAATTCCCCTCCGAAATAATAATATTCGTCGGGGAAAAAATATATTACCTTCTTATTTTGAAGGGGTATCGTCATGAACGGTTAAATTGGTTTGCAAGGCCCAGCGTGCAAAGGTGAGCTTGCTGTGATCGCTTGCGGATTCAATAACAAAGGTATCCTCCTTAAGGGAAATAACTCTGCCGTAAACTCCGCCGATAGTGACGATTTCATCACCGATTTGCAGATTTTCACGCATCTGCTTTTCTTCCTTTTGCTTTTTACGCTGCGGACGTATCATAATAAAATACATCGCACCGAAAATTACCGCAAGCCACAGCACCATAAAAATAATGCTTGTGGGTTCGGTGCCGGTGTTTGTTTCGTTTGCGGCAAGCGCCAAAAATTTAAAGTTCATTTGCTTATAACCTCCGTTATGTTATTGATAATTATTATAAACCACCGCTCTGCTTATTGCAAGCAATTTTTAAAAGCCGTGGTATATACCGTGCAAGCGAAAATAAATAAGCTATTTTGCAAAGCGACTGTACAAATTAATTTGACCGTGAAAAGCGGGCCAACGCGAAGAATTTTTAAGGGTAACCGCAATGTATTCGTTGCCTGTTGTGTTATTGCTCCCGAAAGAGGCAATGCAATAGCCCGATTCGTTTACAAAGCCGGTTTTACCGCCGAGTATTGTTGCGGTTTCAGGCTCTGTGCCGTACATATAATTAAAGAGTGTGGCGCTCATTGCAACACCCTCGGGGTGCTTGTTTGTGGGTGAGCTTTTATACTGATAGGTGGAAAGAATTTTTCTGCAAAGCGGATTTTGAATTGCCGTTTCCAAAATCACGGCCATATCATAGGCTGAGGTGTAATGCTCCTTATCAAAAAGGCCGGTAACATTTGTAAAATGGGTGTTTTTAAGCCCCAGCTCACTCGCCTTTTTGTTCATAAGCTCAACAAACTGCGCCTCGCCGCCGGCAAGCTTTGTGGCAAGACCTACGGCCGCATCCGCACCGGAGGGCAAAATTGTTCCGTAAAGCATATCGGTCATATTAATAACCTCACCGTCCAAAAAGCCGGCCACGGTGGCCTCCGCAATGTAAAGAGGGTCGGTTATTGCAGTTGTCATTGTAAATGTGTCTTCAAAATTCTTTATGTTTTCCTGTGCTACCAAAAGCGTCATAATTTTTGTGGTGGATGCAGGATAAAGCCGCTCATCCGCCGCACGTGATGCAACAACCCTGTGCGTGGTTAAATCTATTACAATCGCCGCAGCGGCATCGTTATCTGCGGGAATTTCCACCGTTTCATCCGTAAAGCTGTAGCTTATAAGCGGAACCGCCTCGGCAGCAGGCACCTCGACCCCCGATACATCCGTTTCGGACACGGTGCTTGAATCCGTTACCTTGGGTGTGCTCTTTGTAAAAGCTTTTACAACAAGCACCAAAGCAAGCAAAACAACCGCCAAAGCCGCAACAGCAGGGATTATCCCCGCTTTTTTTCTGCGACGGCGTGAAGCATGACTTTTAACGTGAGAGGGTCTTTTTTCTGCCGCCTCATTTAAGCCGGTCGGATTATCCGAAAGCCGTTTTTCAAGCGTTTTAAAATAATCGTCATAGCTGTTTTGCGACATTAAAAATAACCTCCTTGATTTTTAAAAGCCTCTGCCGGCACCACCGCCGCCAAATGAGCCGCCCCCACCGGAAAAGCCGCCTCCACCGCCTCCGCGGTGACCGCCGAACGAGCCGCCCGAAAATCCTCCCCCGCCGAAGCCGCCGGGGCCTCCGAAAAAGATGATACCGCGCCTGCGCTTAAAAAATTTCAAATAAAGCATTACCAAGACCAGAAGAACAAGCCATGAGGCAATAATGCGCCCACCGCTCTCATCCTCATCCTCTGCATCCTCGATAGGTGTGTAGCCATCCTCGGGGGTTAAACCGTATTCAATATAAATTTCATTGATTACAGCCTTTGTAATTTGCAAAATTCCCTCGGAAAAATTATTTTCCCGTAAATAATCAAGCCCGTAATTATCTATTATGCGCCCTGTTTTACTGTCGGGCAAGGCTCCCTCAAGACCGTAGCCCACGGCAATGTATATCTGCCGTTCTTCGAGTGCGAAAAGAATAACAACGCCGTTGTTATCCTTCTTTGCACCCACACCCCATTCTCTGCCGAGACCCAAGGCATAATCCGACGGTTGCTCGCCGTTTAAATTTTCAACGGCAACCACAACCGCCTGTGCGGTGGTTTTTTCGTAAAGCGCCGCCGCGCGTGAGTAAATTTCTTCCTCGGCAGCGGCAGAAACCACATCGGCATAATCGTTTATAAAAAAGCGATTTGAAGCCTCGGGGTACTTATTTGCAGCGGCGGCACCGATACTGCCGAAAAGTGCAAGAAGGGTAGCCGCAAAAACACTTAAAGCCCTTTTCATACCTTATTTAAAGCTTACCTCGGGTACGCTTTCCGTGCCACTTTGTGCCTCAAAATAATCAACACGTTCAAAGCCGAAAAGCCCCGCAATTATATTCTTCGGAAAACGCCTTACAGCGGAATTGTATTCCTTTGCGACATCGTTGTAATCCTTTCGGGCGGTTGCAATGCGGTTTTCACTGCCCGAAAGCTCATCCTGCAAGGCAATGTAGTTTTCGTTGGCCTTAAGCTCGGGATATGCCTCGGTTACGGCATTAACCCAAACCGAAATTGCACTGTCCAATTTCTCGGCGGCCTCTGCCTGCTCGCCTGCCGTTTTTGCGCCCGAAACCGCCGAGCGCGCCTCTGTTACGGCAGTGTAGGTTTCCTTTTCGTAATCGGAATATCCCTGAACGGTGTTTACAAAGTTCGGAATTAAATCCGCCCTGCGCTGAAGATAAACCGAAACAGCCGACCCTGCGCTTTCAACCTTCTCCTCAAGCTGAACGAGGCTGTTGTAGCTGCCTGCAATTGCACCCACCGCAATGACTATTACCGCAATTACGGCAAGTAAAATAATAATGCCCTTTTTCTTCATTTTAATCACCATATCCTTTCAAGCTGTAAACAGCACAATTCATTATTTTGTATATTCAACGGCAATTTCAATTTCCGGTGCTGCCGTACAGGTCAATGCGGCCACGGCTCCCTCACCGTTATCAACTATAATATCAACCAGACGGTTTTCTATTTCGCGCCTTATAACATTGCGCAGCTCTCTTGCACCGCGCTTTCCGCCGCCTGCCTTTTTCGCAATATAATCGCAAACCGATTTATCGTAATTAAAGACTATCAGTCTTTCCGAAAGAGAGCTTTTCAGCTCATCAAGCATAAGTGCGGCGATTTTGGAAAGTGACTCCTCCGAAAGGGGCGAAAAGACCACAATTTCATCCACACGTGCGATAAACTCGGGGCGCAAAAAGCTTTCCAATGCCTTAAGAGCCTTTTCGCGAGAGGCCTCTGCCTGGGTTTTACCGAAGCCCAAAAGATTTTCCGTGCGGTCACTGCCCGCGTTTGAGGTCATAACGATCACAGTGTTTTCAAAGCTTACCGTTCTGCCCTGTGCATCGGTAACACGTCCCTCATCCAAAATCTGCAAAAGCAAATTCAAAACATCGGGGTGCGCCTTTTCTATTTCATCAAACAGCACCACGGAGTAGGGCTTGCGGCGAACCTTTTCGGTAAGCTGTCCGGCCTCATCGTAGCCCACATAACCGGGGGGCGCACCTATAATTCTCGAAACGGAATGCTTTTCCATAAATTCCGACATATCAAGTCGAATTAGGGTTTCGGGCGTATCGAAAAGTCGGTAGGAAAGCACCTTGACGAGCTCGGTTTTACCTACACCCGTCGGGCCAACAAAAATAAACGAGGCCGGGCGGTGCAGATTGTTTGTGCGTATGCGCGAACGCTTTACGGCAGAAGCCACAAGCCTTGTGGCCTCGGTCTGACCGATAACCCTTTCGTTAAGTGCCTGCTCAAGGCTTGAAAGCTTTTTCATATCGCTTTCGCAAATTTTAGAGGCGGGTATTCCCGTCCACAGCTCAATAACGTGTGCCAAATCGTTTTCGGTAACGGTGCAATCGGCCGCCGGCCCGTAAAGCCCCGCGGCGCGGTTTTTGTATTTTTCTATTTCAAGGCGAACCATTGCCTGCTTTTCGTAATCGGGGTTTTCAAGCTCACCCTCAAGCTGCTCCAATCTGTCAGAGCACTCGGCAATTTTTTTATTCACCTCGTAAAGCTCATCAACCGCCTTGTTTGCAAGGCTTGCCGAGGCACAGGCCTCATCAAGCAAATCTATGGCCTTATCGGGCAAATATCTATCGGTAATATAACGCTCCGAGAGAAGCACGGCCTTTTTAACGGTTTCATCGGAAATACGAACTCCGTGAAAGCCCTCGTAATAGCTTTTTACACCAAGCAACACCTTTTCGGCCTCGGCTGCGGAGGGCTCCTCCACGGTTACGGGCTGAAAGCGGCGTTCAAGCGCGGCATCCTTTTCAATATACTTACGGTATTCCTTAAAGGTTGTGGCACCTATAACCTGAATTTCACCGCGTGAAAGTGCGGGCTTTAAAATATTTGCGGCATTCATAGAGCCCTCGGCGGAATCACCGGCACCCACAAGGTTGTGAATTTCATCTATAAAAAGAATTATATTCCCCGCTTCCTTGATTTCCTCAAGCAAGCCCTTAACGCGGCTTTCAAACTGCCCCCTGAACTGGGTGCCCGCAACAAGCCCCGTTAAATCAAGCAGATAAATTTCTTTGTCAAGCAGTCTTGCGGGGGCGGTACCCTCGGCAATTTTAATTGCAAGCCCCTCGGCTATTGCGGTTTTGCCCACACCCGGCTCACCTATAAGGCAGGGGTTGTTTTTGCTCCGGCGGGAAAGTATTTGAATTGTGCGGTAAAGCTCCTTATCGCGGCCGATAATTCTGTCAAGCTTGCCCTCGCGCGCACGCGCCGTAAGATTTGTGCAGTATTGCTCGGTGAAGCGGTGCTTTTTCTTTTTCGGCTTTTTCTCCTTTTCCTTAGTGCCGTTTGCGGCTTCGGCTTTATTATTCTCCGCAGCGTTGCCGCCCGAAAAGCCGAAAATTTTATTTATAAAAGGAATTGCGGGGGCCGTGCCCAAATCAAAGGTGCCGTCGTTAAGCTCATCATCACCGATTTCTTCATTACCCGGCTGCATAAGCTCCATAAACTGCTCGCTCATTTCCTCAATATCCTCATCGGTAATGTTCATACCCTTGAGCATATCATCAATGGGTCTTATTCCAAGCTCCTTGGCGCACACAAGGCACAGTCCGTCGGGCTCCTTTGTATCTGCGGCATTGGCAATGAAAACCACCGCAGGACGTTTTTTGCATCTCGAACAAAGCTTCATTTTAGGTCTCCGTTTCATAGCACCGCAATCCGGCGGTGCCGTTTATCATTTGAAAATATCAAAGGGAATATGCGTGAAAAACCAGGATTTTCCCATTGTTTCTTCGGTGAATATTAAAATTCCGTTTTCGGTAAGCGGCACTATAAGCTCAATTATAAGGCAGAGCAAAAGTGCTATTATTATGCCCTTGGGTATTCCCACTGCGCCGCCCAAAATTCTGTTGAGCTTGCCGGCTATGCTGAACGAAAACAGCTTGTTTAAAAACCTTGCCGCAAATTTCACAACAATCAGCAAAATTATAAATATAACAACGCCGAACAGCAATGATAAAATGCGCACGGCGGCAGGCCGCAGAATATTTTGCGAAAGCCCCGCAACCTTATCGGCAGCAGCTTGCCCGGCCGAAGAATCGGAAAAGGTATCGCTTATTTTTTCCTTTGTAATGCCGAACCGCTCGGAATAGGCTTTAACCGCACCGGGCAGAGCCTCCCACACCGAATCCGAGGCATTGGAAACGCTTTCGTTCACGGTGGCGGTAACCGATTTCACAATCGGCGGCTCAATTATTTTATCATATGTAAGCCCCGCTAATGGTGTACTGATTGTAAACGTTAAGAAAATTGCCGCAACAAAGCCCGCTGTTTCCACAGCCACACGCATAAAACCGCGCTTTGCGGAAAGCAAAACAACAACAAGAATAACTGCCAGAACAATCAAATCAAGTAAAATTCCCAAAATAAACTCCCCTTTTCAGAATTTAAGGCACTTAGCCAAGCTCAAGACTGTCTATACGGTTATCGGTTACAACCGCAACGCGCTTGCTGCCTGTAGGCACAACCCTAACAGCACCGAAGCCGCATTCGGCACTCCGCAAAAGCGTTCCGTCACTGCCGTACAGCTGAATTTCCGTATCGCTTATACAATAAATATTACCGTTTTTAATTGAAATATCGGTTATTGCGGCGTTAAGCTTAAATTCGTTTTTAAGCTTTCCCTTTGCGTTAAACACGGCAAGCCTGTTATCGGTGCGGTCGCTTTCACGGTTGAAAACCGCCACCGTGCCTCCCGTACCCGCGCTTAAAAGCGAAAGTGAATAATCGCTTTCGTACTCTGTAACGCCGCAGTCCGACCAGGAAACGAAAAACAGCTTGTTTTCGGTCGCGGCCGTAAAGCAACGGTTGTGAAAGCCGTCAAGCGTAACAAAGGGTCCGCCGTCAAGCGTTTTGGTGTAAACCGCATCTGCCGAATCAAATTCAAAAACGCAAAGCTTGGATTTAAAGGCTCCGCTTTCGGCGTTAAATGCGGTTACGGCTATTTTTTTTCCGTTTGGAGATATGGCAATATTATTTACGGTATCCACCGAGGAATACCAGGTATAAAGCGATTTTCCGCTTTTTGAATAAACACTCACCACCGAGGCATAGGAAGCCGAGCGTGTAGCAAGCGCGTAAACCCCCGAATCCGATATTGCGGCAGTAATAATTTCGTTTTCCGGCTCAAGATGCGCCTTAAGCTCATGGAGATTATATATGTACGCATCGTTTCCGCCCTGGTCGAAAATCAGGGCGCGTGTTGCTGAGGTTTTAAGCACCGGAGCTTCAAAGCCGTGCGAGTGTGAGTAAACCGTTTTGCCGCCGTTGGTTAAGGCCGAAAGCCGAGTATCGGTAAGCACATAATAATATGAGCCACGTGAAACGGAATAAAGTGTATCGGTGCTTTCAAGATTTATGGGATACCCGCCGCTCCCTATAAGAGAAAACAGGTTTTCCGCATTTTCGGCAATTCCCACAGGTAGAATTATATGCAAAATCAAGGCAGTAAGCAGTAAAACCGCCGTAAGGCAGGCAATTGTTCCGTTTCTGCGCCTGCGCTGCTGCTTTTTGCCCTTAACAAGCTTCATTTGGGTGGGTGCCTTTTCCTCGGCACTTACTGAAACGCCCCGTCTTTTAGGCCCGGCCTGCATAGGTATTTTTTCCTCGGGCTGTTTAACGGCGGGCTTGCGCGGTGACGGCCGCTTTAAGCGGCTCACCTTCTTTTTTTTATAATCAGGCATTTTGTTCCTCCGGGTACAATACTTTTTGAAGAAAAAGACCCTGCGGCGGCGCCGTATCACCCGCAAGCGAGCGGCGGCCGTTTTCAAAAATACCGCTTTGCAACGGCAATTCACAGCGCCCGTCGGACACAGCCACCGCCGTTCCGACGATTATTCGCACCATATTGTAAAGAAAGCCGTCGGCGGTTACGGTAAGAGTAACCGTGTTCCCCGTGCGCTCGGTGCGACACTCACTTATAGTCCGCACGGTATCCTCAACGGTTCTGCCCGAGGAGGAAAAGCCCGCAAAATCGTGCTTACCCTTTAGCTGTGAACAAAATTCGTTTATAGCCTCTAAGTTAAGCGGTCTTTCAATATGCCAGGAGTAACGGCACTCAAACGGGTCGGCCGTGCGGCTGTTCAAAATGCGGTAGGTATAAGTCTTACCCAATGCATTATAGCGCGCGTGAAAATTATTTTCAACCCTTTTTACCGCCAAGACCGCAATATCCCGCGGCAAAACAGCGGCAAGGCCCTTTAAAAAGGCATTTTCGGGTATTTTATCGTCACAGTCGAAGTGGCAACAAAATTCACGTGCGTGAACGCCCGCATCCGTTCTGCTGCACCCGGTAAGCAACGGGCGAACACCCAAAACGGCTTCAAGCCCGTTTTGTACCGTTTCCTGAACGGTAACGGCATTTTTTTGAACCTGCCAGCCGTGATAACGTGTGCCGTCATATGCAATTGTCATCAAAATACGCTTCACGGCTTTTCACCCCGATTAAAATAGTATGTTTAGCAGTATTATTATTGCGCAAAGCAGCACTGAAGCACCCGCCACCGCAATATCGGCGGCCTTAATATGCATTGTGCGCATTCTTGTTCGGCCGTCACCGCCGTTGTAGCAGCGACATTCCATAGCCTCGGCCAATTCGTAGGCTCGCCGCACGGCGGAGATTAAAAGAGGTATCAAAATAGGTATAAGTGCCCTTACCCGCTCTGTAAGCCTGCCGCTTTCAAGGTCTGCTCCCCTTGCCTTTTGAGCGTTCATAATTTTTTCCGCTTCCTCTGTAAGGGTTGGAATAAAGCGTAGGGCAATTGTCATCATCATGGCAAGGGTGTGCACTGCGCTTTTAAGGCCCACATATTTCAGCGGAGAAAGCAGACTTTCAAGTGCATCGGTCAGAGCGTTCGGTGTTGTTGTGTAGGTTAAGGCACTGCTTAAAAAAATCAGCAGTGCAATGCGGGAGGCCATAAACAGCGCACGGTAAATTCCGCCCGTTGTGAGCGAAAGCCGCCAAACCGAAAAAATTACCTGCCCACCGCCGTAAAAGGCATTTATTATTGCCGTGAAAATAAGCACCGGCAAAATTGCCTTAAGATTTTTAAAATACATACGCAACGGCACGTGTGTTAAAGCGACAACCGCAAGAACAGCCACCGCCGCAAAGCCGAGCGAAACGGCATTTGAAGCCAAAAAGGTGAAGACAATAAAAAGTATAAGCAGCAATATTTTAAGCCTTGGGTCGGTGCGGTGAATTAAAGACTTACCCTCATAGTACTGCCCGAAGGTTATATCCCTAAGCATTGCTCACACCGCCCTTCACACGCAAAAGCTCATTGACGGCAGCATCAACCGTAAAAATTTCATCCGTCACGGGCAGCCCCGCCCTTTTAAGCTCATAAAAAACACGCGTAACCATTGGAACATTCAGGCCGATTTCGCGAAGCTTATCACCGCTTTTGAAAACATTTTCGGTTGTGTCAAGCATAAAAAGACTGCCCTTGTTCATAACCAAAAGCCTATCCGCCAAAAGTGCCATATCCTCCATGCTGTGGGATATTATAAGCACGGTTGCATTTACCGCATCACGGTAATCGGTTATAAGCCGCATAATATCCTCGCGCCCCTTAGGGTCAAGCCCCGCGGTAGGCTCATCAAACACAATAATTTCGGGTCGCATAGCCATAACACCGGCTATGGCAACACGGCGCTTTTCACCGCCCGAAAGCTCAAAGGGCGATTTTTCAAGATATTCCTTTTTAATTCCCACAAGCGCACAGGCTTCAAGCACCCTGTTTTCAAGCTCTGCACCCTCAAGCCCCATATTTTTCGGGCCGAAAGCAATATCCTTAAAAACCGTCTCCTCAAAAAGCTGATATTCGGGGTATTGAAAAACAAGTCCCACCCGTGCGCGCAGTGCACGAAGGTCGGCGGGCTTTTCCCAAATATCGCGCCCGTCAATGTAAATATTGCCCGAGGTAGGCTTTAAAAGCCCGTTAAGATGCTGAACCAGCGTGGATTTGCCCGAGCCCGTGTGACCTATTATTCCTATAATCTCGCCCTTTTCCGCAGTGAACGAAACGTCTCTCACGGCATCGTTCACAAATGCAGTTCTTTCATCATAGGTGTGGGTAAGCTTTTTTACCTCTAAAAACGCCAAGCTGTTATCCTCCAAAATTCAGTGCCTTAATTATTTCCTTTGCCGTGTCCTCAACCGAAAGCATATGCGTGTTAACGTTTATTCCGCTGTTTTTCAAGCGGTAAAGCAGCTCGGAGGTTTGCGGAACATCAAGGCCTATCTGCTTTAATTTTTCAACCTCCGAAAAAATAGTGCTCGGCTTACCGTCGGCCGTTATTTCACCGTCGTTCATAACAATCACGCGGTCGGCATTTTCGGCTTCGTCCATATAATGGGTTATCAGCACAACGGTTATTCCCTTTTCGGTATTGAGCCTGTGCAGGGTTGAAAGCACCTCTGCACGCCCCTTTGGGTCAAGCATTGCAGTGGGCTCATCAAGCACAAGGCATTTCGGCTCCATTGCAATTATGCCCGCAATGGCAATTCTCTGCTTTTGCCCGCCCGAAAGCCTGTGCGGCGTGGATTTTGCAAACCCGAGCATATCAACAGCCTTAAGCGCCGCCTCTACCCTGCTTTCGATTTCCTTCGGCGGCAACCCGAGATTTTCGGGGCCGAAGGCCACATCCTCCTCCACAACGGAGGCAATAATCTGATTATCGGGATTTTGAAAAACCATTCCCACACGGCGCTTAATTTCAAGCTCGTTTTTCTCATCGGCAGTGTTCATTCCGTCGGCAATAACAACGCCCTCGGTTGGCTTGTTAAGTCCGTTAAGCAGCCTTGCAAGGGTTGATTTACCCGAGCCGTTGTGCCCCAAAATCACCGTAAAGCTGCCGCGCTCTATGCAAAGCGAAAGCTTCTTCAGTGCAACACTGCTTTCGGCCTCATCGCCGTATTCGTAGGTAACATTTTTCACTTCGATTATATTGTCCATTTTATCCGATCCAAACAGTAGTATTTCCCGCAGGCAGGCTGATTTTTTTGTCCGTTACATACAGCCCTATTTCATCTGTGGAGGGTGCGCCGCCCCTGTTTTTTACAACATAGCGCCCAACCATATAATTCAGCACCGTAGGTGACAGGCCCCCCGTGTAGGAATTGAGAATAAAGAAAAGTGCATTATCCGACAAGAGCTTCTCGGTTTCGCATAAAAGCTCGGTCAAGTGCTCCTCAAGTCGCCACACCTCGCCGTCGGGCCCCCTGCCGTAGGAGGGTGGATCCATAATCACGGCATCATACTTGTTGCCGCGCCTTATTTCCCGCTTGACAAATTTCATACAATCATCCACAAGCCAACGCACAGGTGCTTCGGAAAGCCCGCTTGCCGCGGCATTTTCCTTTGCCCACTGCACCATTCCCTTTGAGGCATCCACATGGGTCACCCGCGCGCCCGCATTAAGGCAGGCAAGCGTGGCGCCGCCCGTGTAAGCGAAAAGATTAAGCACCGAAATCGGTCGGTTGGCCTGTTTTATAAGGTCACCCGCAAGCCGCCAATTCACAGCCTGCTCGGGAAAAAGCCCCGTGTGCTTAAAGCCCATCGGCTTTAAGCGAAATTTAAGGTCACCGAAAGCAATGCTCCACACCTCGGGCACCTTTTTTAAGGCCTCCCAATACCCACCTCCGCGGCTTGAGCGGTGATAAATCGCATCGGCATTGCGCCAAAGCGGATTTTTTCGCTCGCCGCTCCAAATAATTTGCGGGTCGGGGCGTATAAGAATTATATTTCCCCAGCGTTCAAGTCGCTCACCGGAATCGGCATCTATAAGCTCGTAATCCTTAAAGCCTTCTACGGTTCTCATTAAGCGTGTGCCTCTATAACCTTTGCGGTTTTCTTGGCAAGGCGTTTAATTTCGGCAATGTCGTCTCCCTCAAGCATTACGCGTATTAAAGGCTCCGTGCCCGAAGCGCGCACAAGTATTCTGCCGCGCTTGCCGAGTGTTTTCTTAACCTCATCAATTGCGGCAATAATCTCGGGCTCTGTGTTAAGCTTTGCCTTAAGCTCGGGCGAAGCGGTAATGTTGCAGAGCGTTTGCGGCAGCACTGTCATAACCGATGCCACCTCCGAAGCGGATTTGCCCGAGGAACAAATTATCGAAGCCAGCATTGCACCCGAAAGCTGACCGTCACCTGTGGTGGCGTAATTCTTGAAAATAATATGTCCCGATTGCTCACCGCCGATTTTGTAATCCTTTTTGAGCATTTCCTCAAGCACATAGCGGTCGCCCACCTTGGTTTCCTCAACGTTAATTTCGTTTTCCTCAGCAAAGCGCTTAAAGCCCATATTAGTCATCACGGTAACCACCGCGGTATCGTCCTTCAGCTCTCCGCGGCGCTTCATATCCAACGCAAATACGGCAATCATACGGTCACCGTCAATAAGCTTGCCGTTTTCATCAACCGCAAGGCAACGGTCGGAGTCGCCGTCAAAGGCAAGCCCCAAATCAACACCGTGACCGTTCACATAATTAATAAGATCCTCCATATGTGTTGAGCCGCAGTGCGCATTTATGTTAACACCGTTCGGGCTGTCGTGCAGCATATGAACCTCGGCGCCGAGCTTTTTAAAGAATTTTTCCGCCGTGTAGGAGGCACAGCCGTTTGCACAGTCAATTGCAAGCTTCATTCCAGTAAGATCTGCCCTGACAGAACGCACAAGGTGGTCAATGTACAAATCAACATAATCATAGCGTGCAAAAACACTGCCCACCTCGCCCCCGACGGGAAATTCAATCGGGCTCATATCGTTAAGCACAAGTGCTTCTATTTCTTCCTCAAGCGCATCGGGCAGCTTAAAGCCGTTGCCGTCGAAAATTTTAATGCCGTTGTACTCACAAGGGTTGTGCGAGGCCGAAATCATAATGCCGGCATCCGCCTCCCTATCATTTACAAGATAGGCAATTGCGGGTGTGGGCACAAAGCCCAGCAGCACAACATCCGCCCCAACAGAGCAAAGACCTGCCGCCAAGGCCATTTCAAGCATATTGGAGGATACGCGTGTATCCTTACCGATAAACACCTTGGGCTTTTCGGTGGTTTTTTCGGTAAGCACATATGCAGCCGCTCTGACTATGTTCATTGAAAGCTCACAGGTAAGCTCACTGTTTGAAATACCTCTTGCACAGTCTGTTCCGAATAATCTTCCCATTTTAAGCAACTCCCTTTAAAAAATTCAATTCAATTATTAAAAAATAGATTGCTGTGCCGCACCCTCGCACTTTTTTATACCCAAATGCGCATAGGCCGCATCTGTTACACACCGCCCGCGCGCGGTTCTTGTGAGGAAGCCTATCTGCATAAGATACGGCTCGTAAACATCCTCAATTGTTATGGCCTCCTCACCGACTGCCGCCGCAAGGGTATCAAGCCCTACAGGGCCGCCGCCGTAATTTGCAATAACGGTCGAAAGCATTTTTCTGTCAAACGCATCAAGCCCGAGCTCGTCAATTTCAAAGCGTGAAAGTGCCGCCCTTGCAACCGCCTCGGTAATATTTCCGTCATACTCCACCTGAGCTATATCCCGCACACGCTTTAAAAGCCTGTTTGCAATACGCGGTGTTCCGCGTGAGCGTGAGGCAATTTCAAGCGCACCCTCGCGGTCAACGGCGATTCCGAGTATACCGGCAGAGCGGGTAACTATTTCGGCAAGCTCCTCCGGTGTGTAAAGCTCAAGCCGCAGTAAAACACCGAAGCGGTCCCTTAAAGGTGCCGTAAGCTGACCCGAGCGCGTGGTTGCACCCACCAGGGTAAAATGCGGCACATCAAGCCTTATCGAGCGCGCAGAAGGGCCCTTGCCCAAAATAATATCAAGTGAAAAATCCTCCATTGCGGGATAGAGTATTTCCTCAACATTGCGCGGCAAGCGGTGAATTTCGTCAATAAAAAGCACATCACCTTCATTAAGTGAGGTGAGTATTGCAACCAAATCCCCCTGCTTTTCTATTGCCGGACCCGAGGTGACGCGCAAATTAACTCCCATTTCCTTTGCTATTATTGAAGAAAGGGTTGTTTTGCCGAGCCCCGGAGGGCCGTAAAGCAGCACATGGTCAAGTGCCTCGTGCCTGCCGAGGGCCGCCTTTATATATATAGCTAAGTTTTCCTTGGCCTTTTCCTGGCCTATATATTCGGCAAGGGACTTCGGCCGCAGCGAAAGCTCCGCCTCGTCCTCCCTGTAATCATATTCGGGGGCCACTATTCGGTTTTCAAAATCCATTTCCTGTTCAATCAAATGCTACATCCTCCCCGCAATTGATTTAAGCGCAAGCTTTATAAGCTCCTCGGTTGAAAGGCTTTGGTCAAGCCTGCCTACCGCAAGCGAAGCCTCGCCCTGACTGTAGCCCAGCGCCACCAGTGCCGCCACGGCCTCGGCAGAGCTTGTGTGCGCGGTGGCATTGCCCACAGCACGTATATCTTCTGCACCAACGCCCGCAAATGAGCCGACCTTATCCTTTAATTCAAGCACAATGCGTTGCGCAAGCTTAATGCCCACACCCGCCGCCGCGGTAAGTGCCTTTGCATCTCCGCTTGCAATAAAGGTTGTAAGCCGCTCGGGCGTAAATTCCGAAAGTATGGCAATGCCGAGCTTTGCCCCCACGCCGTTAACTCCGGTAACCAGCTTAAATGCGTTAAGCTCACCCTCGCTTTCAAAGCCGTAAAGCTCCATTGAATCCTCCCGCACCGCAAGGTGGGTATACAAAAAAGCTTCCTCGCCCTGCTTTGGCAGGTGGTAAAGGGTGTTTTTGCTTACGGTACAGCGCAAGCCCACACCGCCGCACTCTATTACAACCGATGTGTTGTCGGTGAAAATCAGTTTTCCTCTTAAAGAAGCAATCATCTTCCGGTCTCCTTATAGTATTTAAAGGCAGCCGAGCCCGAATAATGCGCGTGGCACACCGCAAGCGCAAGGGCATCTGCCGTGTCATCGGGCTTCGGTACCCTTTCAAGCCCCAAAAAGCTTTTCACCATTTCCATAACCTGGCGCTTTTCGGCACGCCCATAGCCTGTTATTGCCTGCTTCACCTGAAGCGGCGTGTACTCGGCCGATACAAGCCCGTTTTGCACTGCCGAAAGCAAAATAACGCCGCGTGCCTCGGCAACGGCAATCGCGGTTGTGGTGTTAGAATTGAAATAAAGCTTCTCAACCGATATGTGCTCGGGAGCAAATTTTTTTATAATAGTGTTCATATCATCGTAAATATCGGCAAGGCGCCTTTCAAAGGGCACACCGGCCTTTGTGGTTATAGCGCCGAAGCCCACGGTTGAAAAAGCACCTCTTGTGTAATCAATAACCCCGTAGCCTATTGTGGCATAGCCGGGGTCTATACCCAAAATGCGCATTTTGCCACCCTCCCGAAGCTTCAAATACACTATATTATACCATAGAGAAATAAATACTTCAAGAAATTTATTGCCACACAGTATATTAACTGCCGAAATGTCCGGCATATAAAATTCTGCCCCGCTTACCGCCGATTTTGAAATGGTGTAACAGAAGCTTAACATTGTAAAATAAAGGCGGAGGTAATTTAAATGGAAAATATTTACGGCTATGTGCGGGTATCGAGCATTGACCAAAATGAGGGCAGACAGCTTATTGCTATGGAGGAAAGGAATATACCGAAGAAGAATATTTATATTGATAAGCAATCGGGCAAGGATTTTGAGCGACCGCAGTACAAACTGCTTATAAAAAAATTAAAAGCGGGTGATTTGCTTTACATACTGTCTATCGACCGATTGGGTCGCAACTACGAGGAAATTCAAAATCAATGGCGAGTGCTCACCAAGGATATTGGGATTGATATTTGTGTAATTGATATGCCATTGCTTGACACTCGAAACGGCAAGGATTTAATGGGAACCTTTATTGCGGATTTGGTTTTACAAATATTGTCATTCGTGGCACAAAGCGAGCGCGAAAGCATAAAGAAGCGCCAGGCAGAGGGCATTGCCGCGGCAAAGCGGCGAGGCGTTAAATTCGGCAGACCCGAAAAGCCACTGCCGCCTGATTTTACAGAATATGCCATGCGCTGGCACACTGGTGAGCTTACCGCCGCCAAAGCTCTTAAAGAAACAGGCCTTTCAAAAACCGCATTTTACAGACATTTGCGTAAAATGGGTCTTTCAAGAAAGTAGCAGTGCCAAAAGGTACACCTTTTGGCACTGCTGTTCTGTAAGTTACTATACCACCGCATAAGGTGAATTTCAAGATTTTTTCGATACTTTTTAAATTTTTTGCAAATAAATTCACTTTTTTCTCAAAAAAACATCCTGTCCCGAAAGGTGTACCTTTTGGGAAAAGTAGTTTTGGAGGAATATACCGGAATGAAAAAACTTTTATCAATTTTATTAACTGTTATGCTCTTGCTTTCGGTTTGTCCGGCGGGGTTATTCTGCATAACGGCAAGTGCGGCGACGGCCACAAGTGGCACAACGGGAAAGTGCACATGGACACTTGACGGAACAGTGCTTGCTATCAGCGGGAATGGCAGTATGGATAATTATAATTTTTATAAATGTGCTCCTTGGGGAGAATCAATTACCGAAGTTATAATTAACGAGGGCGTTACAAGTATAGGTGCTTCTGCTTTCTATGGTTGCACCGACTTAACAAGCATAACCATACCAAACAGTGTTACAAGTATAGGTCGTGTTGCTTTCTCTGGTTGTTCAAATTTGAAATATAATATTTATGATAATGGAAAATACCTCGGGAATGAAAGCAACAAATATCTTGCTTTGATAGATACAACCGACACAGATATTACGGACTTTAAATTTGCAGATGGAGTGAAAGTTATATGTGGAGCTTTCGATGGCTGCAGTGGCTTAGAAAAAGTTTATATCACAGATCTTGAGACTTGGTGCCGTATAGACTTTGAAGATGCTTATGCTAACCCACTGTATTATGCGAAAGAACTGTACATAAATGGTGTGCTTGCAACTGATATTAAAATACCCGATACGGTAAAAGAAATTAAAAATTATACTTTTTATAATTGCAGTAGCTTAACAAGCATAACCATACCGAACGGTGTTACAAGTATAGGTGATTCTGCTTTCCGAGATTGCAGTGGCTTGACAAGTATAACCATACCGGACAGTGTGACAAGTTTAGGTGTTTTTGCTTTCTACGATTGCAGCGACTTAACAAGTATAACCATACCAAACAGTGTTACAAGTATAGCCGATTATGCTTTCTCCGGTTGCAGCGGCTTGACAAGTATAACCATACCGAACGGTGTTACAAGTATAGGTAATTCTGCTTTCTCCGGTTGCAGCGGCTTGACGAGCATAACCATACCGAACAGTGTTACAAGTATAGGTAATTCTGCTTTCGGGGGTTGCAGCGGCTTAACAAGCATAAGCATACCGGACAGTGTTACAAGTATAGGTAATTCTGCTTTTTACGGTTGCAGGGGATTAAATAAAGTTAATATTACCGATCTTGAGGCTTGGTGCGGTATAGACTTTGGTGGTGTTTATGATAACCCTCTGTATTATGCGAAAAAACTGTATATAAACGATGTACTTGCAACGGATATTACAATACCGGACACGGTAAAAAAAATTAAAGATTATACTTTTTACAATTGTACCAGCCTTACAAGCGTAACGATACCGAACAGTGTTACAAGTATAAGCAATTCTGCTTTCGAGGTTTGCTACAACTTAGAAAAACTGACAATTAAAACAGAAAAAATCCCGACAGGTACATTTGAGGATTGCCGCAGCTTAAAAAAGATATTTTTTTCAAAGAATTTAAAAACGGTATACAACACAGCATTTAAAAATTCAAACGGAATAACGGATGTATATTACGAGGGCACCGAGGAGGAATGGCAAAAGGTTTTAATTCAGCACAGTAACGGCGCGCTCAACAGTGAGAATCTAAACATATATTTCAACTGCACCAAAATCCCCGACGGTATAGAGTCGGTTACACTGAAAACAGCACCTACCAAGACCGAGTATATTCAAGGTCTTGAAGCCCTTGACCTTACGGGCGGCTATTTGACCGTTAAGTACGATGACGGTGCAACGCAAAACATAGCACTTTCAACACTTACCGCCTCGGGCTTTAAAAATTCCCTCCTCGGTGAACAAACCGTAACGGTTAGATACGGCAATTATAAAGTGAGCTTTAAGGTGACGGTTGTAAAGCGGAAAATAAGCAATGTTTCATTTGCAATGCCGAGTATTAAAGAATATATTTTGGGTGACACGCCGAGCACCGCAGGCGGCGGTATAACAGTCAGCTATGCCGACGGCGGCCGTGAAACAAAGGCATTAACCCTTGATATGATTTCGGGGTATGATATGAATAAAACCGGCATACAGTTTGTAGGTATCGGCTATGAGGGATATGAGGCATATTTCAAAATATCTGTTTTCAGGCAGGGCGATACAAACGGTGACGGAGTTATAGGCGCTTTGGATATTTCATTTTTGCGAAAAATGCTGCTCGGCGCCACAGCAGGGAATAATCTTTGCGATGTCAACCGTGACGGCGAAACCGATATACGCGACCTTGTGAGAATTAAAAAGCTCGCGACGGAATAATTTTGCGGGTAGGGCGGCCATTGCCTCCCTTGGCCTTTAGGGGTGCGGGTCTCCGGTGGAGACCTCTGCCAACGGCAGAAGCACCGACCGAGG
>CAZKUO010000028.1:0-20650 GCA_964555975.1 uncultured Ruminococcus sp.
GTGGCGTAGGCCGTGAAGAGGTTGAGCGTGGTCAGGTTCTCTGCAAACCCGGCTCAATTCATCCGCACACCAAGTTCCATGGTCAGGTTTACGTTCTTAAGAAAGAAGAAGGCGGCCGTCATACTCCGTTCTTCAACAACTATCGTCCTCAGTTCTATTTCAGAACGACCGACGTTACCGGTGTTATTACCCTCCCCGAGGGCACAGAGATGTGTATGCCCGGCGACAACGTAGAGATGGATGTTGAGCTTATCACTCCTATCGCTATTGAGGAAGGTCTCCGCTTCGCTATCCGTGAGGGTGGCCGTACCGTAGGCTCCGGCGTTGTTACCAAGGTAAACGAATAATAATACCTTAAGTGTTAACAGCACTGTAAACCAGCATTAAAAATCCCGAGGTTCGCTCTATGGCGAACCTCGGGATTTTCTGTTGTCGGTCTTTTAAGGCGATAATGCGTGAAATGATTTACAGAACCCTTAAAATGCACTCACGACTTACTGATGAAATATAGTCTGTACGCCGTCGGCAAAATCCCCTACAGCCTTAACAAGCTTTGCTGAGCCGCGGGTTATATTTTTTTGGTCCTTAAGCACAAGCTTGCCCGCTATAACAGCCGCCGCCCCCGCAACCATTCCGGTGCCGAGACCTTTTATAAATGTTGATGCTCCGTTTTGCATTCTAAAACCTCCCGAAAATAGTATGTGCAAAACCGACCCGTATATTTATCGGCTCTGTAATAAATGCTGTGGTAAACCAAGTAGAGCCTGCAAAAAAGCCTCCCTTATATAAAAGAGAGGCTTAATTCGTATTTTCTTACTGAAGGGCTTTGGTGTTTTAAGACGGATTGCATTCATAATCGGCAGCTTCCGCAGGGGAAACGCGGCTGTTATAGAGCTTAGCATAAAAGCCGTTTTTTTTCAAAAGCTCCTCATGCGTTCCCTGCTCGCTTACCCTGCCGTTGTTCATAACAAGAATGCGGTCGGCATTGCGTATTGTGGAAAGCCTGTGTGCCACCACAAAGGAGGTTCGGCCCTCCATAAGCCTTTCAAAGGCCTGCTGAACCTTAATTTCGGTTCTGGTATCTATTGAGGAGGTTGCTTCGTCAAGTATAAGCATAGGCGGCTTCATAAGCATTACCCGCGCTATGCACAAAAGCTGTCGTTCCCCCTCGGAAAGCCCGTCATCATCGCCTATTACGGTATCGTAGCCTTTTTCAAGCCTCTTTATGAAGCCGTGCGCCCTTGCCGCGCGTGCGGCGGCAATTATCTCATCATCTGTGGCATCGGCCTTGCCGAGGGCTATATTCTCTTTAACCGTTCCGTGTTTTATCCAGGTGTCCTGTAACACCATTCCGAAATTTTGCCGCAGGCTTTGGCGTGTCACATCACGTATATCAATGCCGTCAACGGTTATACTGCCGCCGTCGGCCTCGTAAAAGCGCAAAAGCAGATTTATAAGGGTTGTTTTGCCGCAGCCCGTGGTACCTACTATTGCAGTTTTCTTACCGGGTGAGGCGGAAAATTCAAAATCCCTTATAAACGGGCGCGCCTTATCGTAGGAAAAGGCGAGCTTATTAAAAGAAACAGCACCCACAGGGCTTAAAAGCTCGGGCTTTTCCGAATCTGCGGGCTCGGCGGGCTCATCAACAAGCTCGAAAAGACGTGCGGCACAGGCAAAGGCGTTTTGAAGCTCGGCCACAATGCCCGAAATTTCGTTAAACGGCTTTGTGTACTGATTTGAATAAGCCAAAAAGCTTACAAAACCGCCGGCGGTCATAAGGCCGCGCAAAGCAAAAATTCCGCCTGTAAGCCCCACAGCGGCGTAAATCAGGTTATTTATAAATCTGGTAGTGGGATTTGTAAGTGACGAGAAAAACACCGCCCGCAGGGAACAACGGCTGAGCCTGCCGTTTATTTCGCAAAAGCGCGACTGCGCTCTTTCCTCATAGCAAAAGGCTTTAACGGTTTTTTGATTTTGCACCGTTTCGTTTATAAATGCTGTTTGCTCGCCGCGTGTTTCGCTCTGCTTTTTAAACATATCATAGGTGCTTTTGGCAATATAACGTGCCGTGAAAATGGAAATCGGTGTAAGCAAAACCACCACCGCTGTTACCGTGGGAGATACTGTGAGCATAAAAATGAGTGTTGCAATAATTGTAACAATTCCCGTGAAAAGCTGTGAAAAGCCCAAAATCAAGCCATCGGCAAGCTGCTCTGCATCGGAAATAACGCGACTTACGGTGTCCCCGTGGGAGTGAGAATCTATATAACCGACAGGCAACCGCTGAATATGTGCAAAGGTGCGCGACCTTATATTCATAACGGTATTATAGGCAATCTTGTTGTTTATTATCGACATAAGCCATTGCAACACCCCGCAGGAGGCCGCACAAACAAAAATTTTTAAAATTGCCGGCTTTATAACCGCCATATCGGGTGAGCCGCCCGCCATACCGTCTATTGCCGCGCCAACCTGAACGGGAATGTACAGATTAAAGGCCACGCTTGCCGCAGAAAGCAACATAGAAAGCACCAAAAGTCGGCGGAAACGCCCGATTTCGGCAATAACCCGCTTTATAACCGCCTTGTTATTCATAAGCTGCCCTCCCCCTCAAGCTGAGAGTCGCATATTTCGGCATATACCTCACAGTCGGACTTGAGCTCCGCATCGGTTCCCATGCCTACTATTCTTCCCTCATCAAGCACTATCACCGTATCGGCGCCGCGTATTGCGGAAACACGCTGTGATACGGTTATTATTGTAGGTGAAAAATCAAGTGCGGACAAGGCCTTTTCAAGTGCGGCGGCCGTTGCGAAATCAAGCGCACTGGCGGCATCGTCCAATATTAAAATTTCGGGTTTGCCAACAAGTGCACGGGCAATTGTAAGCCGCTGTCTTTGCCCTCCCGAAAGATTTTTTCCGTCCTGCTCAAGCACAAAATCAAGCTGACCGGGCTTTTCCCGCACTGTACTGCCCGCCTGAGCTGCTTCAAGCGCCGTCCAAAGCTCGGCATCCGTAGCGGAGGGATTACCCATAAGCAGATTTTCACGCACGGTGCCGTTAAACAAAACCTTTTTTTGAGAAACCACACCTATTATACCCCTTAAGGCGCCAAGCTCATAATCACGCACATCTGTGCCGTTCACCCGCACACAGCCGTCACATACATCGTAAAACCGGGGTATTAAGCCCACAAGTGAGCTTTTACCGCTACCGGTGGAGCCGATTATCCCCACCCTTTGTCCGCGGGCGATTTTCAAATTAATGCCTTCAAGCGCATTTTCACCGCCGCCGTAGGAAAGCGAAGCGTTTTCAAATTCAACCGCATATTCCCCCGTGCCCTGCTTTACGGTGCCCGAGGTCATTTCGGGCTCAATATCGAGCACGGCCTGAATACGGTTGCCGCAGGCAACCGACCTTGTAATGCTTATGATAAGCGAGGCAAGCTTTATAAGCTCTGTGAGTATTTGCGACATATAGTTATATTGTGCAACCACATCGCCGCTTGAAAGTCTGCCCGCTCTAACGCCGAGTGCACCTGTGTAAATAAGCACTATTACGGCGAAATTCACAAGCATAAGGGTTGCGGGATTCATAACTGCGGAGATTTTCCCCACCTTAAGCTGTAATTCGGTGAGAAGTCGGTTTTTTTTATCAAACTCCGCAGACTCCTCACGCTCCTTGCAAAAGGCCCTGATTACCCGCGTGCCCGTAAGGTTTTCGCGCGTTTTACCGAGAAGCGCATCAAGCCTTTGCTGCACAGCTCTGTAAAGCGGTATGCAGGCAAGCATAACCGCAAAAATCACAACTGCCAAAATCGGTATTGCAACGGCAAACACAACCGCTGTGCCGGGGTCCACCGTAAAGGCCATTATAACGGCACCGAACACCACAAGCGGTGAGCGCAGGGCAAGGCGCAGTGTAAGATTAATGCCGGTTTGCACCTGGTTAATATCCCCCGTGAGCCTTGTAATCAGGGTTGAAGCCCCCAATTTATCGGTTTGTGAAAACGAAAGCCGCTGAATGTGGGCAAAAAGCTTTTCACGCACATCTGCCGCAAAGCCCACCGCGGCCTTTGCGGAAAAATACTGTGCGGTAACCGCACAGGCAAGCCCCCCAACGGCAAAAAGGGCTAACACGCCGCACATTTTCACAATGTGCGAGGTGTTACCCACTGCAATTCCGTTATCTATAATCGATGCCACCGCCAGGGGCACAATAAGCTCAAAAACAACCTCTGTAAGCTTAAAAAGCGGGCCTGCTATACATTCCTTTAAATATCCCCGCAACTGCTTTAAAAGCTTAAACATTATTTCCCTCCACTCAAATTTGAAATATATATAAGCAGCACCGAAATATCCGCCGGGCTTACCCCCGAAATGCGGGAAGCCCTGCCTATATCGGTCGGGCGCACCGCGTTAAGCTTTTCGACGGCCTCAAGCCTCAGGCCGTAAACGGCGGAGTAATCAATATCCTCGGGGATTTTTTTATCCTCAAGCCTAAGCATTTCGGCAACCTGCGCACGCTGGCGCGCAATGTAGCCCTCGTACTTAATTTCGGTTTCAACCTTTTCGCAAACACTGTGCGGCAGGCTCGGGCGGCCGGCGTCAAACGGTGCCAGAGCCTCATAGCTTAGCTGCGGGCGCTTCACAAGGTCGGAGAGCCGCGCACCTGTGGTAATCGGTGCCGTACCGAGGGAGGAAAGCAGCTCATTAAGCTCCGCGGTTGGCGGCAAAAAGGTTGCTTCAAGTCGCTCTATTTCACTTTTCTTCTGGCGCTCGCGCTCTAAAAGCTCGGAATAGGCCTTATCCGATACGAGCCCCAGGTTGTGTCCCAACGGCATAAGGCGCTCATCGGCATTGTCCTGCCGCAAAAGCAGGCGGTACTCACTGCGCGAGGTCATCATACGGTATGGGTCGGAGCAGCCCTTTGTAACAAGGTCGTCAATCAGGGTTCCGATATAGGATGAGGCGCGCGAAAGCACAAAGGGCTCTCTTCCCTTAACCTTAAGCGCGGCGTTAATACCCGCAATAAGTCCCTGTGCCGCCGCCTCCTCATAGCCGGAGGAGCCGTTAAACTGCCCCGCACCGTAAAGACCGGGAAAGGCCTTCATTTCAAGTGTGGCGCGCATGGCAAGCGGGTCTATGCAATCATATTCTATGGCATACGCATTGCGTATAATTTTTACATTTTCAAGACAGGGCACGGTTCTGTAAAGCTGAATTTGCACTTCTTCGGGCAGTGAGGAGGACAAGCCCTGCAAATACATTTCCTCGGTATCCGCCCCGCACGGCTCAATAAAGAACTGGTGGCGCGGCTTATCCGCAAAGCGCACTATTTTATCCTCAATGCTCGGGCAGTAGCGCGGGCCGACACCCTCAATGGTGCCCGAATAAAGGGGTGAACGGTGTATGTTTTCAAGTATAACCCGCTTGGTTTCCGCATTGGTGTAGGAAATATTGCAAACAACCGTGTTTTTCGGCGGCTCTGCCGCAGAATAGCTGAAGGGCACCGTGCGGCTGTCGCCCTCCTGTACCTCGGTTTTTGAAAAATCTATGCTGCTTTTGAGCACCCGCGCGGGTGTACCCGTTTTAAAGCGCCGCAAGGGCAGCCCAAGCCTTTTAAGGGCGGCACTCAGCTCATTTGCGGGAAAGCTTCCGTCCGGGCCGGAGGGGTAATTTACCTCGCCTATATACACCCTGCCCGCAAGAAAGGTACCTGTTGCAAGCACCACCGCACGACAGGCAAAATCGGCCCCCAGCCGCGTAATGCAGTGCCAGATGCCGTTTTCACAGTAAATATCCGTAATTTCGCATTGCTTTAAATCAAGCCCGTCCTGCTTTTCAACCGCGTGCTTCATATAGCCGCTGTAGGCACGCCTGTCAACCTGCGCCCGTAAAGAGTGCACAGCAGGCCCCTTGCCGAGGTTAAGCATTCGGCTTTGCAGAGTGTTTTTATCCGCCGCGCGGCCCATTTCGCCGCCGAGAGCATCTATTTCTCTTACAAGATGTCCCTTTGCGGTGCCGCCTATCGACGGATTGCAGGGCATATTGCCTATCCAATCCACGCTTATTGTGAACATAACCGCCCTGCACCCGAGCCTTGCGGCCGCAAGTGCCGCCTCAATTCCGGCGTGACCGCCGCCTATAACGCCGACATCATACTCGCCGGCAAAATACTTTTTAATGCCCAAACAACATTACCCCTTATTATTTCAGCTTTTCCACGGCGCGCTGCTGCCTTATATCAGAACCGATGAATTTATATGCCTCAAAGCTCCCTATAAGCCTTGAGGATACCCTCGGGGTGTAGCGTGCTTCGATTTCTTTCATTGTGAGATTTGTGTTTATAACCGTGGGTCGCTTTGAAAGCAGCCTTGTGTTTACCAAATTGTAAAGTGCCGATTTGGTAAAGGCAGTTGCCATTTCCGCTCCCAAATCGTCAATCACAAGCAAATCGCATTTTATCATTGCCTCGTACGCGCCACGGTTTTCCCCTGCGAATTTTTCCCGCTCTATAAGTGAAAACAGGTTTTCGGCCGGGCCGTAAACCGGTATGTAGCCCTTATTTATAATTTCCCCCACCGTTGCTAAAGTGAGGTGGGTTTTTCCGAGACCCGAGGCCCCCATAAATAAAAGATTGCCCGAGCTTTCCGGCTCAAATTTAAGCGCATATTCACGGCAAAGCTTTAAAATAGCCGTCATTCTGCGGCGGGGATTTCCCCCGTCAAGGTCACGGTCGGGATAATATTTTAAATCGAAATTTTCAAAGCGGCAGTCATAAAGCGGCATTTCGTGTGACATTTCCTCCGCCACAACCGCAGCCGACAGCCGCTTTACACATTCGCAAATTTTACCGTTAATATAACCGGTATCAAGGCAGAGCGGACAGTCGTATTCTATCTCGCTCACACCGAATTTATCAAGCAAAGCCCTTTTTTCAAGGCTCAAAGCCTCCGAGCGCTTTTTCAAATCCTCGGTGCCGCTGCCCGAAAGCGCCGCAAGCGCAAGCGAGGCTCCAAGCGCCGAAAGACTGCGGTCAATTTCGCCAAGCCGTTCATTTGAAGCATATGCGGCCGAGAGGCTCAGCTCCCTTTGACGCGTTTTTTCCCTAAGTGCATTTCTTTTAAGCTCAAAAGCCTTTTTGTAGGCTTCTTCCTTTAAAACCAATTTTTTCACTCCCTGTCACTGTTAAGCATTTTTTCAAACAGGTCAATATCGTAAGCGGCAAAGCTGCCACTTGCAGTGTCGTTTTTCTTTTTCTGTGTTTCCTCAGGTGTTTTATATCCCTTTTTATGCCAGCTTTCAATTATTTTTGCGGTATAGGGCATATAAAATTTCGATTTTTCATCAACACAGGCATTGTAGGCCGCCGTAAGCAAATCGGGGGACATTTTCCATTCATCCACCCACAAAAGTGCAAGCTGAAGCTCCTTAGGGCTCGGCTTTCGCCTTTCAAGTCCAAAGGCCGCACAAACCACACCCCAGGCCTGCTCGCTCATTGCCATACGGTTAAGCTCGGCATCGGCATCGGCAATTGTGGTTATTCCGCGGTTTGCCCAATCCATTGCGGTGGCTTCTATAAAGCGTATATTTGCCCTTTTGTGTGCCACGGCATATTGCACTATCATAAGTATCAGCGAAACATCAAGCCCCTGGTCATCATAAAGCCACACAAGGGTGGAGGTCTCATTGGTTTTTAAATTCCTGCCGAGGCGCATTTGGGTTTCGTTTAACAAGTAGCGTATTTTTTCATCCTCGGCACCGCGACGTGCAACATCGTATCTGTTCGGTCTTTCGGTATGCACAGCCGTTGCGGGGTTTGCCGTTTTTACAGCCGAAATGGGTTCCTTCTCGGTTGCAAGTATTCCGGCCTCGGCCCAATAAAGCAGGGCCTCATCAACGGCGTAGCCGTCAAGCCCGGTGGCCGCTGAAATGCTTTCGGGATTAATTCCGTCGGACATATTGCGCATAACATAAAGCAGAACCTTTAAATGCTCCCCACGGGCCAAGCGCAAATGCTTGTCCGCAACCTCGGCGGGAACCGTGAAAACGGTTGAAAAGGCCGAGGGGTTAATCATATATTTCATTCCGCCGCACCCACAGCTTCCTCAAACATTCCAAATCCCGCAGCCTCGGTAACGGGCAGAGAAAACACCACTGCGCCCGCCTCGGTTGAGGGCCCCGCGTTTTTAATAATCTCCCGCATTATTTCGGTCTTTTGCTCGGCACGCGAAACAATGAGTATAACCTCTTTTTCATCGGCAATTGAAACATTGTAAAACGCAGTGTCTCCCCTGCCGCCGGTGCCCTTTCCGTGAAGCACGGTGCCGCCTGCTGCGCCTGCGGCCCTTGCCGCATTCATAACCGTATCGGTTCTGCCCTCGTTGGCAACCGCTATTATAAGCTCATATGCAAAGTTCCCTGCGGGTCTTGATGCTTTTTCGTAAGTGCCTCCGTTTAAAAATTCCAAGGCTTTTCCTCCTCCCACGCTCTTTATCGGCACGGCAACCGTTATTCCGTGCCCCGGCACGCCTATATACATTCTTCGGCGTTGCTCCGCTATAAAGCGTTTTGTTTTTTCGGCATCGGCCACGGTTAAAAGAATACGCTTTTCGGTGCTTTCTATTCCCAAAATATCAAGCATACTCTGCACCGCTGTGCCGTGACCGTGCAAAGCCACGCAAAGCGGCAGCTTAAGCTCTGTGCATATTTCATCTAAAAGCTCCTGCTTTTCGGGACGGCAAATAGTAACAACCCAATTCATACCTTAATCCTCCCAAAGCTCCACAACATCGTAATCGCAGTACTGCGGGGCGGCCACTGCGGCCTCGGTGTGCCCGCGCAGCTTATAAATAAGGCCGACCGACTGAATGGAAATAAGCGGAACCATTGCCACCATTGCAACAACACCGAAAGCATCGCTCAAAACATTGCCGCCTGTGGTTTTTGCGGCCCCCATAAAAAACTGTAACATAAAGGTAGCGGTCATGGGGCCTGAGGCCACACCGCCGGAATCGAAGGCTATTGCAGTATAAATATCCGGCACAAAAAACGAAAGCAGCAGCGCAATTGCATAGCCCGGCACCAAAAACCAAAGCACCGAAATGCCCGTCAGCACACGCAGCATTGCAATGCCCATGGCAATTGCCACCGCAGCCGAAAGACTCAGCTTTATGGCCTTGCCGGGTATTGCACCCGCGCTTACCTCCTCAATTTGATTTTCAAGCACCGCCACAGCAGGCTCGGCAGAGATTATAAACCACCCGAAAAGCATTGCAACGGGAATTGCGGCTACGGAATATTTTCCGCTTACAAGCTCACTGCCCAAAACGGTACCGAGGGGCGAAAAGCCCACATTCACCCCGGTTAAAAACAAAACAAGACCGACATAGGTGTAAAAAATACCTATGCTTATCTTCATAAAGCTACGCCTTGAAAGACGGAGCGAAAACAGGTTGAACACAACAAAAATCACGGCTATAGGCAAAAGGGAAATCGCCGTTTCCGAAAGATATTCGGGTATTGCGTGCAAATAGGTAAGGCCTATGTGGGTACTGTCGGTAAAGCGGGTAAGTGCCGCCTCTGCTTCGGCTCCGCCCGATTTGTAAAACATACTCAAAAGCATTACGGCCATTATAGGCCCTATGGAGCAGAGCGCCACAAGGCCAAAGCTGTCGGATTCGGCCTTTTCGTCACTTCTGATATTGGAAACACCTATGCCGAGTGCCAAAATAAAGGGCACGGTCATAGGTCCTGTGGTAACACCGCCCGAATCGAACGCAATGCTTAAAAAATCCGAATCCGTAAATGCGGAAAGGACAAACACTGCCGCATAAAGCACAAGCAGCAGGGTTCTCAACCGTATGCCGAGCACTATGCGAAGCATACAAACCGAGAGAAAAAGCCCCACCCCTACACCGACGGTGATTAAAAGCACGGCGCTGTTAATGTGGGGCACCGTTGCGGCCAAAACCTGCAAATCCGGCTCGGCCACGGTCACCGCAAAGCCCAGCACAAAGGCAACGGGCAAAATTGTGCCGAGCCTTCGTGTTTTGGTCAGTGCGGTACCCACCTTGGTGCCTATGGGAATCATTGAGGCATCGGCACCGAGTGAAAAAAGCCCGATGCCAAGCACCACAAAAAGGATTCCCACAAGAAAGCTCAGCATAATATCGGTTTCTATAGGCAAAAATCCGAAGCAGAGCAGGACAACCAGCACAACAAGCGGCAACACAGAGGAAGCCGCCTCACGTATTTTTTCCGTCAGGGCTGTTTTATCGGTAAATATTCCCGTTCTGCTCATACTTCATCTCATTTCCCAAAAATTAATACGCCTTACCCCAATAAAGCATATGCTGTGCGGGTTTTCCGCAGCAAACACATTTGTCATCCGTTTTTTCCTGCTCAAACGGAATACAGCGCGAGCTTATGCCCGCATAATCCTTCAGCTTATCCTCACATTCGCGGTCACCGCACCACATAGCCTTAATAAATCCGGGCTTGGTATCGGCAATTTCCTTGATTTCCTCAAGGCTGTGCGCCTCAAAGGTCATTTTTGCCCTGCGCTCAAGTGCCTTTTCGTAAAGTCCCTTTTGCACCGCCGCCAAAAGCTCTGGCACCTTGGTTTCAAGCTCATCAAGCGAAACCGTTATTTTCTCGCCGTTATCGCGGCGGGCTATAACACAGCAATTGTTTTCAATATCCTTGGGCCCCAGCTCCACGCGAAGCGGTACACCCTTCATTTCATATTCGGCAAATTTCCACCCGGGTGATTGGTCGCGTGTATCAATGTGAGCACGGCAAACACCCTTAAGGCGTGTGTAAACCTCGTTAGCCTTTTCAAGCACGCCCTCCCTGTGGGTGGCAATTGGCACAAGCACCGCCTGTATGGGTGCTATTGCCGGTGGCAGCACAAGACCGTTATCATCACCGTGGGTCATTATTATGGCACCTATAAGCCGCGTTGAAATTCCCCAGGAGGTTTCAAACGGGGTTACGGGCTTATTATCCTTATCGGTATATTCAATTTCAAAGGCGCGCGCAAAGCCGTCACCGAAATAGTGTGAGGTTCCGCTTTGCAGTGCCTTGCCGTCATGCATAAGCGCCTCTATTGTGTAGGTGGCCTCTGCACCGGCAAATCTTTCCTTTGCGGTTTTTTCGCCCTTAATAACGGGTATTGACAAAAATTCCTCCGCAAAGCGGGCGTAGATGTTGAGCATTTGCACGGTTTCCGCCTTGGCCTCCTCGGCGGTTGCGTGAAGCGTGTGCCCCTCCTGCCAGAGGAACTCACGCGAGCGCAAAAACGGGCGTGTGGTTTTTTCCCACCGCACAACACTGCACCACTGATTATAGAGCTTCGGCAAATCCCTGTAGGAATGTACTATGTTTTTAAAATGGTCACAGAAAAGGGTTTCGGAGGTGGGTCTCACGCAAATTCGCTCCTCAAGCTCCTCCTCACCGCCGTGGGTAACCCACGCAACCTCGGGTGCAAAGCCCTCAACGTGATCCTTTTCCTTTTGAAGCAGACTTTCGGGTATGAACATGGGCATATAAACATTTTCGTGCCCTGTTTCCTTAAACATACCGTCAACTATATGCTGTATATTTTCCCATATGGCATAGCCGTAGGGACGTATAATCATACAGCCCTTTACAGAGGAATAATCTATAAGGTCGGCCTTAAGCACAACATCCGTATACCATTTTGCGAAATCCTCCTCCATAGAGGTTATGGATTTTACCAGCTTTTCCTTAGCCATTGCAATTTCGGGGTGCAAGGCGCACCCCTTTCCACCTTTCAAATTAATTTGTTTTTATCCTTTAATACTTATAAAATTTCCTTAAGCCCCGCAAGGGTATGAATTTCATACCGTGAGGGATAACGCGGGCGTGAATGTCCCGGGTTATACCAGCAGGTATCTATTCCCGCATTAATGCCGCCCAAAATATCCGAGCTTTGAGAGTCGCCCACAATAAGCATTTTTGCGCGGTCGTGCTCGGCTGTATGCCCCACAATATAATCGTAATATTCCTTTTCGGGCTTTTGATGTCCCGTTTCCTCCGAAACGAAAACACCGTCGAAATATTTTTCAAGCCCCGAGCCGCGTATGCGCTTGTGCTGAGTGAGCGAAATTCCGTTTGTTGCGGCGTAAAGCTTATAGCCCTTAAGCTTTAAGTACTCCAATATATCATCGGCTCCCTCTACCTTAAAAAAGCCGTCGGATAAATTCAGGCAATATTCACGTGAGATCGCCGCCGTGTCGGCCTCGGCACCGAGCTTTTCAAGCAAGGCCTTAAAGCGCCCCTCGAAAATCGCTTCACGCGGTATTTCACCGCGCTCAAAGCTTTCCCAAAAGCCTCGGTTTATTTCCGAGTAAAGAGTAACGGCCGCCTCATCACACGGCAGACCGTGTGCACACAGAGCCCTGCTCACAGCCTGTGCCTCCGCTTTGTTGAAATCAAGCAGAGTATTATCGAGATCAAGCAAAAGAGAGGTATAAATCACAGCGTTGCAGTCAGCTCCTTTAAGTATTCCCGCAAGCCGTCACTTACCTCGGGATGCTTTAAGCCCACCTCAATGTTGGCCTTTATAATTCCGAGCTTATTGCCCATATCGTACCGTGTGCCGCTGAAATCCACACCCACCATTCCGTATTTCAACGCAAGGGTGCGCATGGCATCTGTAAGCTGAAGCTCATTACCCACACCGAGCGGCGTGTTTTCCAAAATATCGAATATTTCGCTGTCAAGCACACAGCGGCCGAGAATTGAAAAATTTGAAAGCTTGTTTTCAAGCGACGGCTTTTCTATCATATCGGTAACCGAGTAAAGCTTATCGTCCAATTTTTCGGTCTTAAGCGAGCTGTATTTCACAATCAGCTCATCGGGCACCTCTTTAATTCCCACAACACTTTTTCCGAAGCGCTCATAAGCCTCGCAAAGCTCACCTATTGCGGGAATTTCGCCTATAATAACGTCATCGCCGTAGAGCACGGCAAAGGGCTCGTCACCCACAAACTGCCTTGCTCTGAGCACCGCATCACCGAGTCCCCTTGTTTCCTTTTGACGCAGATAATAAATATTTGCCATATTCGCAAGGGCATTAAGCTCTGCAAGCGCTTCGGTGTTACCGCGCCTTTCAAGCTGAGCCTCAAGCTCAACCGAATGGTCGAAATGATCCTCAATAATACCCTTGCCGCGATTGGTAATTATAAGAATATCGGTTATTCCGGCTCTTACGGCCTCCTCAACAATATACTGAATTGCGGGTTTATCCACAATCGGCAGCATTTCCTTCGGGCAGGCCTTAGATGCGGGAAGCACGCGCGTTCCAAGCCCTGCGGCGGGGATTATGGCTTTTTTGATTTTCATAACGCTTTAATCTCCTCAAATCAATTTATTATTTAAACCAACATTGAAAGAACCGTGGTAAGCACAGAGGAAAGGTTTGTTGCAAATATCATACAAACAATTCCGACAGCAAGCATTCCGCCGGAAACTCCGCCCACGGCGGCAAGACCCATTGTGTAATATCTGCTGTCCCCAATGCTCTGCCTGTAAGCGCGAATGGTGTGCACGCAGTGCTCCTTATACGCATAATATCCGAAAAGACCGGTGAATACACAGGTGAGCAAATCGGCAATGTTGCTTATAAGCTGCGCCGCAACATCAAGTATACCAGCGGTTGTGGGAATACCCGAAAGCGCCTCCGAAAGGGACTGCCCATTCCCCGATAAAAATGCCTCGAAAATCGGGCCGTAATCCACCGAGTCGGTGCCGAAGGTCATAGCGGTGGTAATCAGTGTCAGGGCTGCGCCTATGCCCGCAAGCAGTGCACCCTTTTTATACATTTTTCTGTAGAAAAACCAAAGTGCCGCTCCCATAGGGCCAAACAAAAATCCGAGTATTGCAGGCGGCCAGCACCATGAAACCTTGGAATTTGTTATTTCCATTTTAATAAGCTTCGGCATTACGGTTGATGCCTTTTTGCCTACAAAAAGCGCAATTTCCTCCTGCGGTATTCCGTCGGGCGAAGCGCCGGGTGCCACCTCGGGCGGGGTAAAACCGGCACTGTAAGAAGCGCCTGCCGGCCGCGCCTCGGGACCGGGTGCTGCCGCTCCCGTTTGCTGCTCGGTTACGGGTGCCGCGGTCTGCTCCGCTTTCTGTGCTTCGGTCGGTCTGCCCAAAAGCGTTCCGCAATTTTTACAGTATACATAGTCATTTTCATTCTCGGTTCCGCATTCCGAGCAAATTCTTTTTTCTTCCATATATCTCCCTCCGTATAAAGCGTTACAACGTACAGGCATTATATAAGCATTGCTATAAGAGTCGGCAAATACTGTACCGCCATGCTGCCTATAAAAAACATAAATATATTAACTCCGCCCTTTTTGCGGTAATCGAAATCGGCGTCCGTGCTCTCGGCACGAATTTCCTTGATTGAGGCTATGGTGTGCCCCTTGTAAAGGTAGTCACCGAAAAGAGCAGAAGCAAACCTTATTGCCGTATTAACCAAAAATCCCGCAAGGGAGGCAAGAATAACCGCCGTACCTATGTTCGGCAGATTTGAATAAATGCTTTCCATAAGCTGCGCCGAGGTTTGACCGTCGGCAAAGCCGAGATTGTTTATCGCCCTTATCAGCGGAAGATAAAGCAACGAGGCCGTAACCGTAAGCAAACCCGCCATTATGCCGTTTTTATACATTTTGCGTGAAAGCATCCAACCGCTCGGAAATAAAAAGGCCATCCAATTCCAGGAAATTTTATTTTTACGGTTAAGCACCGCAAATTTGGGAATATAGCGCGGTGTATTTGCCGCAACAAAACGCTTTGCCTCGTCTGCGGTCACGCCGTCACCTATATCATAATCGGCGGGAACACCGCCCAAAAAGTCAAAGTTCACAAAGCTTCCGCCCATACGTGCCACATTCGGAGCACCGCATTTCGGGCAGGCACTGAGCGAAAAATCATATTTTTCGCGGCACATTCCGCAGGTTATGAGCCCCTCGGCCTCACCGTGTGCGGCGTTTTCGGTCTCCTCCCTGCTTTCGCGTTCTTTTTTCTCTTTCAGCCTGTCGTATTGCCTGTCAGTGCCGTGAAGCTCCTCAAGCGCACAGTGCCCCGCGTGTGCATAGCATTCCCTGTGGTGCGGCGCACCGCACTCCGGGCAATAAACAACATCATCCTCGGGGAAAAGATAAGCATGGCACAAGGCACAGCTTATTTCCTCTGTTTTTAAACTCATAAAATATTCCCTCTGTAATCATTGATTTGTGCGAAAACGGTTTTGAAATATTCGCTTCCGTAGTTGTGAAAGCCGCCGCCTTCAATCATTCGCTTAAGCTCGCACTCGGTAACCCACTTGGCCTCTGCCACCTCCGTGCTTTGAAGCACAAGTCGCTCCGAGGGTGTGTCATCCACCGTAAGCCACACATCAAGCAGTGAATTGCGGCGCTTAATTCGCGTAAGAAAGCGCATATCGCGCGCGGCTATACCAAGCTCCTCATACAGCTCACGTCGGGCGGCGGTTTCGGAATCCTCCCCCGCCACGGCAGAGCCGCCCGTGGCAGCCCATTCACCGGGCATAAGCTTTCGATTCTCTGCCCTGCGCTGAATAAGAAGCTTGCCGCTTGTTGAAGCTACCCAAACGTGAACCACAAGGTGGTATTCGCCGGGTTCCAAAATTCCGTCACCCCGCAAGGCGGTTTTACCGGTGGGTCGGCCGTTTTCGTCAAGCACATCCCAAATTTCAGGCATCACAGCGCTTTTCAACCGTCACTCCGCCTCCCTTATATATGCTGTTCGACGGGATAACCCCCCGCACCGAGGAAAGCGGATAAATGTTGGTATGCTTGCCCACAACCGTTCCGGGATTAAGCACCGAGCCGCAGCCCACCTCAACATAATCCCCAAGCATTGCGCCTACCTTTTTAAGGCCGGTTTCAAGTCTTTCAGACCCGTTTTTTATAACCACCGGGCTTTTATCCGATTTAACGTTTGAGGTTATGGAGCCCGCGCCCATATGTGAATGGGCACCAAGCACCGAATCACCCACATAATTGTAATGCGGCACCTGAACCGAGGCTATGAGTATCACATTTTTAAGCTCGGTTGAATTGCCCACTACACAATCATTGCCCACAAGTGCATTGCCGCGTATAAATGCGCAATGGCGCACCTCGGTATTTTCACCTATAATGCATGGGCCGTTAATATATGCCGTTGGGGCCACCCTTGCGCTTTTGGCAATCCAAATGTTTTCCCCCCGACATTCGTATTTTTCGGGGTCAAGCGTAGGGCCCGTTTTCTTGATAAAATCACCTATTTCAGCGAGAAGCTCAAACGGATAGCAGACCTCGGCAAGTAAAGACTCCGCCAGTGTGCCCTCCGCACAAAACAGCTCCTTAACCGTTATTCCTTTCATTACCCATCCACCTCACATCTATTGTACGGGGTAATTATAGCAGAAATATGAATTTTTTTCAACATTTTATATGTTGGGTATTGTAAAAAATTATTTTTTGTGTTAAAATGTGTCTTGCGGTTATTAATCGGGCGTGTTGTCACGCTGTGTAAATTGTGCCGTGTCTTGTATTCTCGGGTGTGCGAACGGGCGGGTCCTGTGCGACGGGATGCTGTGAACCATGTCAGGCGGGGAACCGAGCAGCATTAAGCGGATTTTCCCGTGCGCCGCAGTAAATCGGTCCGTTCGTACACCCGTGGGTGCAAGACCTTTATTTTTTTATTCAGCTTTATTACGGGAGGGAGCAACGTGGCCTATCAGGCACTTTACCGCAAATATCGGCCGAAGACCTTTTCGGAGGTTGTGGGCCAAGAGCACATAACCGAGGCCTTAAAGAATGAGCTTGCCGCGGGTAAGGCCGTGCACGCCTATCTGTTCACGGGCACCAGGGGCACGGGCAAAACCTCCTCCGCAAAAATACTTGCAAAGGCGGTAAACTGCCTTAATCCGCAAAACGGTGACCCATGCCTTGAATGTGAAAGTTGCAAGGCAATAGCAAACGGTGAAAATACCGATATTGTGGAAATAGATGCCGCCTCCAACAACAGTGTTGACAGCATACGTGAGCTCCGCGAAAGGGTGAGCTTTGCCCCGTCGGCCTCAAAGTACCGTGTTTATATAATAGACGAGGTTCATATGCTGACGGTAAGCGCCTTCAATGCACTTTTGAAAACACTTGAGGAGCCACCCGAGCACGTAATCTTCATTCTTGCCACAACCGAGGTGCACAAGCTCCCCGCAACCATACTTTCGCGCTGTCAGCGGTTTGATTTTCGGCGGATTGAAGCCGATAAGATATGTGAGCGAATACACCGAATTGCGGAAATCGAGGGCTTCACCGTAACAGACGGCGCGGCCTCGCTTATAGCCGCCGCGGCAGACGGCGGAATGCGCGATGCCCTTTCAATGCTCGACCTTTGCACATCGGGCGGCGGCACCGTGGATGAGGCAACGGTTGAAGCGGTGCTCGGAATGGCGGGTGAGGATTACCTTTTGCAGCTTGCCGATTGTATTAATCGGCACGATGCCGAGGCGGCACTCCTGCTTACCGATAAGCTTTACAATGCCTCGGTTGATATGCAGCGGCTCATATCGGAGCTTACCTCACATTTCCGTGACCTTATGATAATAAAAGCCGTAAAAAGCGAGCAAAAGCCGATTGTTTGCTCAAAGGCACGGCTTGAAGCCCTCACAGAGCAGGCAGAACGGTTTGATATTAAGGAAATTATGCACGCAGTTTCCCTTTTGCAGAGCACAAACGCCGCTATGCAAACGGGCAACCGCCGGTGTGAGGCCGAAACCGCACTTATAAGGCTTTGCACGCCGTCACTCGCGGTTGATGTTTCATCGCTTGAGCGGCGAATAAGCGCGCTTGAAAGCAGAGCCTTTACAGGCACTCCCGTCGCTGTAAAGCCTCAGTCGCCCGCTCCCGCAGAGCCGGAGCCGCTTGAGGATGAGTACCCCGAGCCTGTGAATGAGGCCCCCGCAACAGAAACACCCATTGATGAGGAATGGGCCGAAATCCGCCGAATGCTCAAAACCTCCTGTCCGCTTATTGCGGGTGTGCTTAACGAATCGCACGCTTATATACGCGGCGGATATTTACTTATAGCCGCACCGAACGAAAATTTCCGTTCAATGGTCAACAACCCCACCTATCGCGATGCCATACGCAAGGCGGCAATGGCAGTGCTCGGCAAGGCCTATAAGCTCGGTCCCTACACCGCAGCCGAAAAGACCGCAACCGCCGACCCGCTTGCCGAGCTTGCGGCAAAGCTTAAAAATTTTGAAATTAATTAGGAGCAGGAATAAGAATGAAAGTACGTTTACCCAATTCCGGCGGTGCCGGAAATATGAATCAAATGCTGAAGCAGGCACAAAAAATGCAGGAGGATATGGCGGCCCTGCAGGCCGACTTGGAGGTTCGGGAATATACCGCAACCTCGGGCGGCGGTATGATTGAAGTCACCGTTGACGGCAAGCACAGAATAAAATCGCTTAAAATCAATCCCGATGCGGTTGACCCCGAGGATACCGAAATGCTTGAGGACCTTATAACCGTGGCCGTGAACGAGGCGGTTGAAAACGCCGAAAAGGCGGCGGAAACCGAAATGGGCGAGATCACCGGCGGGCTTAATATGCCGGGGCTTTTCTGATAATGGCTAAAAATAATATTGTTCCGCTTAACGAGCTTATCGCGCAGTTTGAGCGGCTGCCGGGAATAGGCAAAAAAACCGCTCAACGCTTAGCCTACAGCATTTTGGAACAGCCACCCGAGCGTGCCGAAAAATTTGCCGAGGCACTTGTTAACGCAAGGCGTAAAATACATTTTTGCGGTGTTTGCCAGGCACTTACCGATATGGATGTATGCTCAATTTGCGGTGATCCCGAGCGCGATCACACCACAATCTGCGTTGTTGCCGAGCCTAAGGATGTTATGGCCTTTGAGCGCACACGCGAATATAACGGCACCTATCACGTTTTGCACGGGGTTATATCCCCGCTTGACGGCATAGGCCCCGAGCAGCTGCGCATTAAAGAGCTTATGGCGCGCCTCGGTGACGGAACCGTAACCGAAATAATTATGGCCACCAACCCAACGGTTGAGGGTGAGGCTACCGCAAGCTATTTGTCACGTATGGTAAAGCCGCTCGGAATTAAGGCGACCCGCTTGGCCTACGGCATACCTGTGGGTGCCGAGCTTGAATATGCCGATGAGTATACCCTTGCCCGCGCACTTGAGGGCAGGAACGAAATATAATACAAAGGTGACCCTTTATTATGACGCAGGAAAAAATCAACCGAATAAACGAGCTTGCGCGCAAGCAAAAGGCCGAGGGCTTAACAGAGGCGGAAGCGGCCGAGCAGCACGCACTCAGGAGTGAATATATCAATGCCTACAAGCAGAGCCTTATAGCTCAGCTTGAAAACACGTTTGTAGTTGAGCCCGACGGCACAAAAAGAAAGGTAAGGCGCAAGGCGGATGAAGCTCCTCTTAACTGACTGTGCCACGCTTGAAGCGGGCGGTGATTTGCCGCTGGATGCACTTGACAGCTTCGGCACGGTGGAAAAATTCGATAATATTTCTCACTCGGAGCTTTGCCGCGCCGCGGCGGAGGCCGATATTTTGCTGTGCAACAAAACGGTTATCGACCGCGAGGTTATAGCCGCTGCCCCGCGGCTTCGTTATATAGGGCTGTTTGCAACCGGCTATAACAATATAGATATTGCGGCCGCCACCGAGCGTGGAATTACCGTTTGCAATGCCGGCAGCTATTCAACATATGCGGTGGTTCAACAGGTTATGGGCTACATTCTTATGCATTACACCAAAATTCCGCAATATGATGCCTTTGTGAAAAGCGGCGGTTGGAAAAGCGCAGAGGTGTTCTCTCCCCTTATCTTTTCGGGGGACGAGGTTTTCGGCAAGACACTCGGCATAGTGGGCTACGGCAATATCGGCCGAGCTGTTGAAGCCGCGGCAATCGGGCTTGGTATGCAGGTCGCGGTTTTCACACGAACCGTGCACGAAAACGGTAAAACACACTTTGTGGATTTTGATACACTGCTTGAAATCAGCGATATTGTTTCGCTCCACTGCCCTCTTAACAGCCAAAGTGAGGGAATGATGAATGCAGCCGCCTTTGCCAAAATGCGGCCGGGTGCTTTTTTTGTAAACACCTCTCGCGGCGGCACTGTTGATGAGCAGGCACTTTGCGCGGCGCTTAAAAGCGGCAGACTTTCCGGGGCCGCGGTGGATGTGCTTGCAAATGAGCCTATGAGCCCCGACTGCCCTCTTGCCACAGCACCCAATATCATAATCACTCCACACACAGCCTGGGCGCCCTTGCCCACAAGAAAGCGTCTGCTTAAAATTGTTTGTGAAAATATTTCCGCTTTTCTTAACGGCCAACCGCAAAATCGGGTTGTGTAGCCGCTGAATTTCGGCTTTTTAAAGCGGAAATACGGTCTTTTATTCAATCCGACACCTGTAAACCCCTAACTTTTTTAAGTTTTTTGAATTTTGAGCTTGACTTTACCGCTTTATTATGATATATTTATTGAGCGCCGGAAAAATGCTGGTGTAGCTCAGTTGGTAGAGCAGCTGATTTGTAATCAGCAGGTC